>CALJZV010000185.1 GCA_937983475.1 uncultured Verrucomicrobiales bacterium | reverse complement strand
GTAAATCTTCAGGGGAATTAAAAGGAACAGCCCGATGGCGCTGACGCGTTGCGCCAGCCAGGCCCAGGTGCCGCGATAACTTTGAAACCGTTTTTGCATCAGGCGATTCCCATTTTCTTGAGAAGTTCGGCGGTTTTTTGCTGCGCCTGCTGCTGGACGTCAAGCTGCAAGTTCCCGCCATGCGCGTCGATGCCGACGGTCAGCGGCCCCAGACCCTTGAATCGAATCTGCCAGATGCACTCGGGCATGAGGTCCTCCCAGTAAACGGTTTCGATTGCCTCGATCTGCAAAGTTTCCATGGCTGCCGCGCCGCCGGTTACGGATAAATAAACCGCGCCGTATTGTTGCATCAGCTTCGCGCTTTGCTCGGACAAGCCGCCTTTGCCTAGAATTGCGCGCACGCCGTAATCCTTCAGCAGCCCCTCGGTGAAGCGATCCATACGCATGCTGGTCGTGGTGCCCACGCATATCGGCTCGTATTTGGCGGGCCCGATTTTTTTGACATTGGGAGCGGTGTGCAAGAGCGCCGCGCCCTGCCAGTTCACCGGTGGCGGAACCTTGTTGTCGAAGATGCGGATCAGATTGCCGTCGCGCACGCCGAACACGACGCCGTCAAGCGTGACCGAGTCCCCAACGCGCAGTTGGCGGACGTCCGCTTCGCTCAGGGGCGTATGCAAATGAAACTCAGCCATGTCAGAATCCAATTTCAATGCTGCCGTTGGGCCTCAGCCTGGCGCGGCGGCGCTCGGCGCGCCAGCATTGCAGGTTCACGGCAACCGGGTTGCAGGTGATGTGTGTCCAGGCCGATTCAATGTGAACCGCCAGAGCCGTGGTGCGGCCGCCAAGCCCTTGCGGGCCGATGCCCGTTTCGTTGATGGCGTTGAGCAGTTCGGTTTCCAGCGCTGCCAGTTGCGGGTCGGGATTTGCGGAGCCCAGCGGGCGGGTGGTTGCTTTTTTCGCCAGCGTCATGCAGAGGTCGGAGGAGCCGCCGATGCCTACGCCCACAATGGTCGGCGGACAAGGCTTGGCACCCGCTCCGACAACTTGCTCAAGCACAAACCGCTTGATGCCTTTCACGCCGTCGGCGGGGACCAGCATTTTCATGAACGACATGTTCTCGGAGCCGGATCCCTTGGGCATGAACAATATGTCCAGAACATCCGAATCGGGTGCGAAATCGTAATGAATGATCGGAATGCGATGGCCGGTGCTGGTCTGGCGGTTTTCGCGCGAGAGCGGCGAGACAATGCTGGAGCGGAGCGGATGCTCCCGGGTGGCGCGCTCGGTTCCCTTGATGATGGCTTGGTTGATCCGGGAACCATCCAGCCTCAGGCGTCCGCCGATTTCCACCCAGTAGATGGGAATGCCGGTGTCCTGGCAAACCATCATGTTTTTTTCTCGGCCCAGTTCAATGGACTGGAGGTAGTGGGAAAAAATTCTGCGGGCGACCTCGGTGGTTTCGTTTTTAGCGGCGCAACGGATGGCCGCGACGACGTCGGGAGGAATTTCCTTCAACGACTGAATGTACAGATCTCGGCAGGTTTCCTCGACCTGGGTGTAAAATTGTTCGGGCACTTCCATGTTCAGGCAGGGGAAACTTAAATATTGGCGGGCTGGTTGACACGCTGTTTTTGTCAAAAGGCGTGTTACGCGTCCCCTGGTTGAATATGCCGCTGGGGTTGCCCACGCCCATGAGTCCTCGGTAAGATACGGCGCCATGCCAAAAATCACCGTCATTGTGCAGCGCTCCGCTCCGTCGGAAAAGTCCGGAGCCTATTTCGTGGAACATGAAGTGGAATTGGCGGAACGCGCGAGCGTTTTGGATGCCTTGTTTGCGTTGCAACGCGGGCCTGAACCGGATTTGGCGTTTCGGTATTCCTGCCGGGTGGGCATGTGCGGGTCCTGCGCGCTGGTGGTTAATGGCAAGGAGCGGTTGGCGTGCAGCACGCTGGTGAACACCGTTGGGCCGCGCCTGAAAATTGAGCCGCTGCGAAATCTGCCTGTGACGCGGGACCTGGCTGTGGACCTGACGCCATTTTTTGATGCCTACCGGCGATCGTCTCCGCACTTTGTTCCTAAACCGGATTTGGATACGAATGATTTTTACCGCATTCCGCAGGACAGCCCGGAGTGGCAGGCGATGGACCCTCAGCCGCAGTGCATTGACTGCGGCTCGTGTTATTCGGCATGCACACTGGTCACGCTCAACCCGCGTTACCTTGGGCCGATGGCATTGCACCGGGCGTTGAATTTGACAGTGGACCCGCGCGATGGGCAGCGCGAGGAGCGGTTAAGTGCCGTGGCTGGCGAGGATGGAGCCTTTCGATGCCACACGCTGGGCAACTGCCGGGACGTCTGCCCAAGAGGCATATCGCCGACTCATTCGATCGAGCGGCTCAAGCGGTTTGCTGTCTGGGCGCAGGTGAAGGGGCTGTTTGGAAAACTGCTTCGGCGCAGCCCTTAATACAGCGCAAACGGGTCCGGCGGAAAAATCAGCGAAAGAATTTCATTTCCTGCAAAGATCCAGATCACCGCCGCTAACGCGATGTAAGGGCCGTAGGGAATCCGGCTGGACCACTCGCGCTTTTTCATCGCAATGAGCGCGACGCCCACCGCCGCGCCGAGGATGGAACTGGCCAACAGAGAGAACAAGACGGCTTTCCATCCCAGGAAGGCCCCGATGGCCGCCATGAACTTGACGTCGCCGAACCCCATCGCTTCGCGTGGCAGCACCATGTGACCGGTGACGGCTTCCATGTGCGGCACTGTTTCCGGGTTTAGTTCCTCGTCGCCGATGGTCAATTTTTTGGGAGAGAGCCGCACGCGCACGTTGGCGTAGCAGCGGTCGATGAGCTCGAGTTTTTCAGCTTCGAACACGATGGCATCCGACTCGCGATAAAACAGCTCCTCATAAGGCACGGTTTGGTCCGGGAGCAGAAGCGCCGTTTCAGTGAACGTGATGCGCGAAGCTTCGGGGAGTTGAATCTTCTGCTTTCCAAACAGGAGTTTTCCAAGCCGCAGCACCCCGTACACGATGCCTCCGCCCGCGGCGATGCCAAAAAAACTTTGCCGCAGGGAGTGGGTGATGGATTGGTCCCCATGCAGTTCGGGAACCAGAAAGGAACAGAAGACGCCTGCCGCGATGCCGCCCAGGGTGATTTCGTCCGGAATGATGAAATGCTCAAAGTCAATGAACGTGGCCGCAATGAATCCGGAGAGAACCAAACAATACACCAGCGCCAACGCTGCCGATTGCCCGCCGAACGCCAGCCAGCATCCCAGAAACGCCAGGCCGGTGAGCAGTTCCACTGCAAAATATCGCGGGGAAATGGGCGCTTTGCATTGGGCGCATTTGCCCCGGAGATAAATCCAGGTGACCAGAGGGATGTTCAGGTACCATGGAATGGAATAATGGCAATGGGGACAGTGGGATGGCGGCGCAATGACGCTCTCGCCCCGGGGCATTCGATGAATGCAGACGTTTAGGAAGCTGCCGACCATGGCGCCCGCCCAGAAGAACACAACTGACCAGAAATGAAACGGCACCTGGGCCCAGATTTCGGGATCGAACATGGCCTTCAAGCGTGGGCCTCCCGTTTCATTTTTCCACAATTATTGGAAAAGCGATTACCCATAAATGTGTCGTTCCAGCGCTTTCCGCATGACTTCCACTGGAGCGGGCTTGCCGGTCCACAACTCCAAAGCCTTCGCGCCCTGGTAAAGCAACATGCCCATGCCGTTGGCGGTGCGGCAACCCAACGCCTTGGCTGCCTGAAGCAGCGGTGTTTCCGCAGGCCGGTAAATCATGTCGTAAACGCAGCGGGGCTTGTGGGCCTGGAGCCAATTTGAATCCACTGGCAGCGGATCGGAAACCTTCAGCCCGAGTGACGTGGCATTGATGACCAGATCCAGTGGCTCGGCGGGATAGCCCTCATGCACGGTAATGGAAGTTTTATTTCGGGCCAGTTCGGCCAGGAGGTTGGTAGCGGCCTGAGCGTTTGGAACAATGACTGAGACGGGGGTGGCCGGGAAGCGCTGAGCAATTTCGATCGCCACGCTCATTGCCTTTTCAATCGTGCGATTGAGCAAATAAAGGCGCTTGACGTTCTCGGAGGCAATTTTCAAGGCGGCGGCGCGGCCGGCGCCGCCTGCACCCAGCAGCATGACGGAGGATTCCTTTAATGAAATTTCAAGGTCCTCGGCCAATGATTTTGTGATGGCGTCAGCGTCGGTGTTGAATCCCTTTGCGCGCACCTCGCTGATTTCCGAGGGCGACAATTGAGAGAGAGGAGTCCATTCGCCGTCCTTGTTGCGCGCCTCGAAACGCACCGTGTTGACGGCGCCCCAGGCTTTCGCCGAATCGTCCAGCTCTTCAATCAAATCCAAGGCAAGCAGCTTGTGGTTAACGTCAAGGTTCACTCCGATTAACTTCATCGCTTTTGCACCATCGAGAGACAAGGCGAGATTGTCGGGATGCACATCAAAAGCCAAATAGCGCCAGTTCAGATTGAGCGTCGCAATACCGGCATTCTGCATGGCCGGTGACGCGGAGTGTTGAATGGGATGCCCCAGCACGGCGCAAAAACGCGTGCTGGCGTCCAGAGTGATGGCGTTACCTTCAGGCACGTGCTGGTTATGTCAAAGCCGCTGGCCTGTGCAAAGAGTTTTCCTTGGACGGTATATTTTTCCAAAAGAAACAGGCTGTTCCCGAAGGAACAGCCTGTTGGTGCAAGATCAAATGCTGGCCGCTTACTGGGAAACAAAGACCAGTTTTATGGCGTCGGCCATGACGACGCTTCCTGTTGAGAAGTTGTCGTTAATCTGGATGTTTCCAGAGGTGCCGGCGGCGAAGTTATACGTGCCCAGCAAATTCCACTTTCCGCCATTGATTTGCTGGTTGACGTTCACCGTCTGAGTGCCGCCGTTGTAGGTGATGACATGTTTGGCCGCAGTGGTCCGATTGGCTCCCTGCGGGTGCCATTCATAGACCTGATAGTTGCCAGCCACCTCAATGGTGGGCGTGTAGGTCAAATAAGCGGCGCCGGTGCCCGCGCTCTTGTAGCGATAGTCTGCCCCGTATTTGTCTGTGGCGCTGGTGGCCAAAGTCCAGCTTCCGGTGATGGAAGCGGCCGGGTTGTCGATGATGATGTCCGCGGGCACGCGCACGAACTTGATGGCGTCGGCCATGGCGACATTGCCGGCATCGGCGAAGCCGTCGGTGATTCTCACGTAGCCGCCGGTGCCGGTGTTGAAGTTGAAGGTGCCCAACATATTCCATTTACCCCCGTTGACCTGTTGATTGACCAGCAGGTTGGCGGTGCCGCCGTTGTAAGTAACGACGTGAGGCGCGCCGGTGCTGCGGTTGTTGCCTTGGCTGTGCCACTCGTACACCTGGTAATTGGCGGCGGTGGAGATGCTGGGCGTGAATTGCAAATAGGCCGAACCAGTGCCTTGGCCTTTGTAGCGGTAATCGGCACCGTATTTGTCGGTGGCGCTGGTGCCCAGCGTCCATGTGCCGACTATCGTGGCGTCCGGATTGTCAATGATCACCGTGTCGGAGGAGGCATCCAGCGCCAAATCCAGCGTCTTGACTTTGCCCGCTTCCACGGTAATGGAGCCATTCTTGCTGGCATAACCATTGGCTGAAGCCGTTACGGTGAAGGTGCCCGTGGGCAATTCAAACAGCGCGTATTTGCCATGCGGTTCGGTCTTGACGGTCTTCACCGGGCTGGTGTTGATGCTGACAGTGGCATTGTAAATGGCCGCGCCGCCCGCCGAAGCGGTGATGGTCCCCTTGACGATGCCCTTGGTCGGGCTGGCTTTCCAAGGGATGGAGGGTGTGTTTTGCCACGTGGATTGATAGTTGTTCTTGATGTAGGAGAAGGTGTCGGTCTGGTTGACTGTGCCGCTGTTGGGGACTCGATAGCTGTAGAGCTGCGTGCCCAGCAGGCCCTTGTTCCGAACATAATTCAACTGCGTGACCGTGTTGGCCTTGGTGTTCAGGTAAGCGCCTTGGCCGATATAGGCACGGCGAACGCCCTGATTGTTGAACGCGTCATCCACCCGCGTGTTGAAGGTGGTGTTGGCTGTCGTGTAGTTCATCGGCATGCAGATATCAATGCTCCCCTCGTTGTTCCAGGCCGCCCAATCCTGATAGCGATTGTTAAAGGCGTCGGATCGGTCGGCAAAGACAGCCGTGGAAATGACCAGATTGGTCTTGATTGCCAGCAGGTCGGCATTGACCCACCTCAGGAAGTCGGTGACCTGGCGGCGGCGCCAGGTGGAAAACTGCCCGTCGGTGGTGGACGGCTGTCCGCTCAGGCCAAACTCCGCGTTATAACGGGCGATGGCTGTGGAGTTGTAGCCTGAATCTGGCTGCGGGTACCGGATGTAATCCCAGTGAAAGCCGTTGATGTTGTAGCGGCTGACAATGTCCGTCGCCATGTTGTAATTCCACAGGGTGGCATCGGGGTGACCCGGATCAAGGTAATAGCCCTCTGCCAGATAAGTGTTGCCGGCAAAGTCTTTCATTAAAATATCCGGCCGCGTGTTGTAAACGTGGCCGCTTTGCGTGGGTGGATTCACATTGTCGCTCCAGATCAGGTGGCTGACCACCCAGCAATGGACTTCGATTTTAGGCGTGCCGCTATTGCACTGGTTGATCAGTTCCTGTAGGGCGTCGTAGCCCGAGGCAATGGCCGTGGTGCGCGGGTCGCCATTGGGCGCCTGCGGCATGTAAAAGGCGTCACCGCGCCGGCGCATCTGCACGACAACGGCGTTGAAATTATACGTTCGGCAATGATTGACCAGGGTGGTGACCTGGCTGGCATTGAGGAACCCGGTGCCCCAGGCATCGACCCAGAAAGCGCGAAACTCCTGGGCGGGGGCGGTGAGGGTCATGCTGGCTCCGCAGACAGCGAGAGCTGTCAGGCGAAGTCGCTTATAGATACGTTGCAGTGTTTTCATATGTGGCTTGGGTGTGTTGTTAAGCTGTTTAGGGGAAAATAATGAGAATTACGCATGCGCGTACAGGCCAGAAGGACTAACGGATCAACGGTCATGTTGAACGGGAATTGATCTTTCTGTAGCTCAACTACTACCAAAAGGCGAGTACTATTTCTGTTTACATGCCTTCAGGGGTGAAAGAATGGAAGTATTTCTGATGGCAAAAGTCCTCAAATCCTTTCCTGATTTCCAACCCTGTTTAGAAAGCGCCCACAAGCATTCCCATGCCCGAAACGCAGGGAGGAATGTCATTGTTGCGCTTCAAATTGAGGTGGGTTTAATTTCTGCGAATGAACTTCTGCACACGTTGGCCAATGATGTCGCCCGCAAAAATGTTTCCTTTGGAGTCCAGGGCCACGGCGTGCAGCCAGTTGAGTTCCCCCGGCTTTTCGTTGCCATCCTCGGCCTTGGGCGCGGTCCAGAGCTGAAGCAGTTTTCCGTCGGTGTTGAACTTCATGAAAACCTGATCTTTTGGCGGACAACCCAGTGGAGCGGCGGCGTACTTCGGATCGAATCGCCAGGGCATCGGCGAGGAGCCGCAGACCCAGATTTCGTCGCTCGGCGTAATGCAGAATCCCCAGGGCACGATGATGTCGCGCCAGACATCGAGCAGTTTGCCGGAAGTGTCAAAGACTTGAACGCGCACATTGTTCCGATCCGCGACATAAATCCGATCCCTGGAATCGATCGCAATGGCGTGCGGAATGCTGAAGCGCCCCGGTTCGGTGCCCATCGTGCCCCAGGATTTGATGAACTTCCCGCTCTTGTCGAAATGCGCGATGCGGCTGTTGTTGTACCCGTCCGCGACGAAAATATCGCCATTGCTGGCGAAGGCGATGTCGGTCGGCTTGTTGAAATGGGAACCATCCTCGCCATGGACGCCTTCGGTGCCCAGCGTCAACAGGACGTTGCCGTCCGGGGAATGCTTTCGCGCGATGTGCAAGCCGGCATCCACAAGCCAGATGTTGCCATCGCGATCGATCTTGATGCCATGCGCGATGGCATTGGTGTTCTTGTTCTCCCAGCCAAACAGGTATCGCCCATCTGCCGCATAAACCTGCACCGTGGGATTGGTTCGCGTGTAGATCCATACGTTGTCCGCGTGGTCCACCACGACGCCGGGAACGTGTCCCCAGGATATGTCCGCGGGCCGTTGCGGCCAGTTGGGATCCACTTCATACCAAGGCGCGACATCGACTCGCGGGTAATCCACCGTGTTGCTTCGCGATGCCAGGGGATAAAGCACCGTTTGCAACTGGAGCATCTCCTCCGCGTAACGCCGTCCCATCTCGCGCTGGGCTGCGGCGGTGAAATGCACCTCGTCACCGGTGTGCGCGAGGTTCGTCGCCAGAACGCAGGCGGTGAAGGGCACCCGGCTCGGAATCCCTGCAATGGCGCTGTTGACGGTTTTGGCGAAGGGAAAGCGGTTTTCGCGATGGGTGTAAGTAAAATGGCCGATCTGGCCGACGACAAATGGCAGATTGGGCGAATTTAAATCGTCGCGGATATTGCCGATCATTTTCGCCAAGCGGTCGCCATAGGAATAAGCCGTCTCAGAAGTTTTGCTGTCCGCTTCGCCCTGGTGCCAGAGGATGCCAGCCAGGGTTCCGTTTTTCATCGCGAGCCGCGCGCGCCGGACGGCATTGGAATACAGGTCGCCGCCCCGCTCCCACCGTGACAACGGAGTGCCGCCCACAGCGCAGGGGATCAGCCCGAAAGAAATTTGCGGCTGGCTTTCCGCCATGTTTTTTCCAAATGAATGCCCTGGGCCGACCCCGCCTTGATTGCGCCGATGCACCGGGTCGGCGGCTACTTTCCATTGCTCTTCCGCCGTGAACATCATCACGCGCGGATGCGGCTTTTTATCCTCCTCTTCGGGCGTGTTGGCGCCGGCCATGTTCGATTGCCCCATGAGAAGGTAGAGCTGGAACTTCTCCCTCTCCGGCAACGGGGCGGCAACCTTGTCCTCGGCTTGAACCGGATTTGCCAGCCAGAGAATCAAAACGATGGCGAAGATGTCGAATCGGAAGCTCATGAGGGGTGAACCTACTGAACCCGCGCCTTTCACTCTACTCCAAAGTGATTCCCGGCGGTGGAAACGCCCGTTGCCAACGGGAGCGGCCCGGCGTATCCTGCGCTCGCTGTGCTGGGCGTGCTCAACAACGGAACCAACCCCGACCTGGTGGCCAACCGGACCGGCAATGTTTTTGTACAGCAAAAACCCACATATGAGTTGCCAATACCAAGACCCGACCTCTGACGAGTGGAATATGAATACCGATTATCCATCATCGGCTTTCAAGCGAAAGCTGGAGACAAACTTGTCTCAGCTTGACCAAGCCATTTAAGGGCTTGCGCTTGTAACGAATGGCTCAATCACAATTTACGATCATGACTGGCCTATCCGTTCGGTAAAGGCAAAGGGCCCTGATGGGATTTATCGCCGTGTCTCTATTGTTCCAACGTGGAAGGATAACTCGATGGAAGTTCCGCCGGTTCGATTTCAGATCGTTATCGCCGCATGGAAAGACGAGGGGCAAAAGCGTTCGCATTGGCATCACGTAAAGTATCCACTTGAAAATCTTCCCGCGGACTACTCGAAACAATTTGCCCTGCTGAACGCCTGTTGGTCTGAAGTGGCTAAGATCACTGTCAAAGATTTGACGACCGAAACGAATCCCTACACGTATAGGGGTCGCCCATCAGCTTGACCGGTCAATTGCAAAAATAGGTTTCCGTCAGCCAGCCTTTCTTTTTTTTAAAGCTGTCTTTGTCTTTGGCCGTTTTGGCGGGCGGCGTTCAAGGCGCGATTCCTTCCTGTCATTTTGGTTGTTGTTGGCGGATGCGTTTCAGTCACCCATCTGGTTCCGGCGTTGTATCCCGAGCAGCGTTTCTACTCGGGGTGATTTCCACGAATCCCAATCCTTTCAATGAAATGAACAAGTCGGACTCGCGGGAGCTCGTCCCTCCACTTCATAGCCGGAGGGGTGAGTTCCACGAACCCCATATTCTTTCGGCAAAATGAAAAGTCGGACTCACGGGAGCTCGTAGGTCCAGGAACCGGCCAAAGCGGCGATCAATCGCCGCAGTCCAAACGCTTCGCGCTGGACCGGCTGTCTGCTATCCGCGCCAGCATTTGGAGTGCGGTGCCCTGGCACCGCTTTTCCTTGGGCGGCTTGACGCCCAAACAACAAACCGGCTTGGAGCCTGTTTCCCCGGCGGCACCAGGGCGCCTTGGCCCACAGCGCCGTCAGGTCGGCGCACTCCGGAACGGTGGCGCGAAATGCTTGAAGTCGCTGACAGGCAGCCAGTGACTCCGGCTCGGTTTTCTCCCCCAGGTCACGCCTCGACAATTTGCCCGCAGAGCACGGGACGGCCAGCGCCGGTTGTCTCGGGAATGTTGCCGGGCTCGCCGTGAATGCGCAGCCAGGCCAGCAGCGCGAATGCCGCCGGCTCGATGGATTCCACCGGCCAGCCGAGCGTGTCGCAGGTCAGCACCTCCACAGGCACTCCGCTTTCATTTAACGCACGGCGTATGGCCTTCACGAGAACGGGATTGGCCCCGCCGCCGCCGGTGAGAATCACTTTCTGGGGAACCGTCGGAAGATGCAGCCTGTAGTTGAGCGCCAGCGAGCGACCCGTGAACTCGGTAAACGTGGCCACGACATCGTGAGCGTCCATGCTTTTCATTTTCCTCAAGGCTGCCGTGAAAAACGGCTCGCCAAACAGCTCGCGCCCGGTGCTCTTGGGCGGCGCTTTCCTGAAATAGGGATGCTTCAGCCACGCAGTCAGAAGCGCCTCGGATGGTTTTCCACGCGCGGCCCAGCGCCCTTGCTTGTCATAAGTCAATTTGCCGCCGGAATAATGACGCATTGCAAAGTCCATGAGCATGTTCGCCGGGCCCGTGTCAAACGCCATGATGCGGGGCTGGGACGCGGTTTTATTTTTCCGCCAGTCCAGCGACGTGACATTGCTGATGCCGCCGAGGTTGTTGACGCAGACATGGCGGCCCGGCTCGGCAAAAACAAACCGGTGAAAGATCGTTGCCAGGGGCGCGCCCTGGCCTCCCGCTGCAAGGTCAGCCACTCGAAAATTGGCCACCACGGGCACGCGCAACGCCTCGGCAAGATAGGCCGGTTCGCCCAGTTGCAGGGTGGAAGGACGCTTTCGGTCGGGAAAATGAAACACAGTCTGTCCATGAACTCCGGCCAGGTGCGGGCGATGGCGGCCCTTTTGCGCATGCGCGGCGTAAAACCGGCCTAAGTCGTGGTGCAGTTGCGCCATGTCCCAACTGTTCAGGTCCCCGCGGGCGGCACGGTGCAGGCGTTCCTGCAGGGCGCGCGGATAATGGACTGACCAGAGTTCGGCGAGGCGAACCCGGTCGGGGCTGATGTCGCACAGCGCGTAATCCACGCTGCCGAGGCTGGTGCCGGACATGATGCCCAGGACACGAAGTTTTTTGGTTTTCTGCACAGGCACTACGCTATAAACCTTTGGCGGCACCGGCAAAATGATTATGAAACAATTGATTTTTGGACTGCTCCTTTCTGCGGCCAGCGTGGCGTCCGCGGAAACCAACATCGTGCAACTGCAACCGTTGTATTTGGGCACGGCAACCCGGATCTTCACGGCGGCGACCAATTCCAACTTCGCATTCCAGCGGTTGGCCGAATTGTGCGACACCTTTGGCCCGCGCTTCAGCGGCAGCACCAACCTGGAGGCGGCCATCGACTGGGTCCTCAGTGAAATGAAAAAGGACGGCCTGGAGAATGTGCGCGGGGAGGAGGTCAAGGTGCCTCACTGGGTGCGCGGCAAGGAATCGCTGGAACTGCTCACGCCGCGCCGCCATGTCATGCCGATGCTCGGTCTGGGCGGCAGCATCGGCACGCCCAAGGAGGGAATCACCGGAGAGGTGCTTGTGGTGTCGGGATTCGAGGACTTACGGCAGCGCGCCGGCGAGGCCAAGGGAAAAATTATCCTGTTTAACCAGCCTTTCACAGAATATGGCGAAACGGTTTCCATCCGCACGCGCGGCGCCATTGAAGCCGCCAAAGCCGGTGCCATTGCCAGCTTGATCCGATCTGTCGGGCCTTTTTCCATGCAGACGCCACACACCGGCGGCATGCGTTACAGCAATGACGTCGTGAAAATTCCCCATGCGGCCATCACTTTGGAGGACGCCGAAATGCTGCGGCGCATGCAGGAGCGCGGACAAAAGCTGACCGTGCGCCTGAAGATGGAAGCGCAAACGCTGCCGGACGCCATCTCGCGAAATGTTGTTGCCGAACTGGTGGGTCGTGAGAAGCCGGAGGAAATCGTCCTTGTGAGCGGGCACATAGATTCATGGGACGTGGGGCAGGGCGCGATGGACGACGGGGGCGGCTGCGTTGCCGCCTGGGAAGCCGTGCGGTTGGTCAAGCAACTGGGTTTGAAACCGCGACGCACGCTGCGGGTGGTGCTATGGACCAATGAGGAAAACGGGATTGAAGGCGCGAAAAGTTATCGTGACCGCCACAAGGCCCATCTGGACAAGCATGTGCTGGCCATTGAATCCGACCATGGGCCTTTCAAGCCGTTTGGGTTTGCCTTTACCGGCAGTGAGCGGGCCGGGAATTACGTCCGGCAAATCGGGAGTCTCCTTGAGCGAATTGAGGCCGGAAAAATCAAGCTGGGCGCCAGCGGCGCGGATATTGCGCAATTGCTGCCCGAAGGCGTGCCGATCATGGACCTGCTGGTGGACCAGACCAAATACTTCTGGTACCACCACACCGACGCGGACACGATCGACAAGCTCGACCCGCACGAATTGAACCTTTGCGTGGCGGCGATGGCGGTAATGGCCTACATCATCGCCGACATGCCAGAAACCTTGCCGCGCTGAGAGTGGTTTGGGCGGATAAATCTATTTTGTAATCGGCTGGGAGATGCGCAGGTAAGCAAAAAGGTCGCGTAATTCCTGCTCGCTCAAGTCATCAAGCAAACCATCGGGCATCAAACTGCGGCTCATTGGCCTCACCTCGGTGATTTCCGACGCGCGCAAGGCGATTTTCTCGCCGCTCAAATCGCGCAGCACTGTCACCTGATTGTCGCGGTCCACGATGAAGCCAGTCAGGCTCCGTTCATCGGCGGTTTCGACATTGTAAGCCTGGTAACCTTCGCGAATTTCGGCGTTGGGATGGATGATGCTCGTGAGCATGGTGCCGAGGTTGTCACGCTGATAATGAGTCAGATCAGGACCGACATCCGTGCCTTTGAAAAACAACTTGTGACAACTGGCGCAGCGGCTCATGTAAAGCGCCTCGCCTGCATACGGATTTCCCGTGCCGCGCTTGAGAATGGTCTCCACTTCCGCAATCCGCTTCTTGAACTCGGCAGCAACCGCCGGTTCTTGTTTCGGGAAAAGTTTTTCAGCGAGCGCCTTCACCTGCTCATCCCGGCTCGAACGCAACTGCTCTGCAATGTCGGCTGGAACTTCAGCTCCCGAAAATTTTTCTTTTTCAATGGCAGCCAGCCATTGCGCGCTCCAACGCGGACGGCTGGCCAGCATCGTCAACGCAGCGGTCCGCACATCGCCAGAGAGAGACGGCAAGAGTTCCAAAACTTTGGCGGCGATTGCGTCGTTATCGTAGGTGGCGAGAGAAACCAAAGCGGCTTTGCGCAGCGCGGAATCGTTTTCCGGCGCGAGCACGGACAGCAGCGCCGGAACAGCGGCCGGTTGGCGTGTTTCTCCGAACGCGCGGACAAAAACGACCCGTTCCTCCGGCTTGGTTTTTGCATTTTGCATTAGGCCGATGGCCTCGCTCACGGCGTTGGTGTCGCCTTGTTTGACCCGGAAAATCAACGGCGCCTGTCCAGAGGCGCTGATGGCGGCAATCAATTCCTCGGGCAGGCCGGTCATCGCGCGGCCGCGAAACGCTTCTTCAAAACCCTGCATCAACGGCGCGGCATGCTGCGGTGTCGGCGCGGCGCGAAACAGTTGAGCGCAGAGCAGCAGGTCTTGCCGTTTGCCTTCCACCGCATAGCGCCGGGCCAGGCGCGGCAGGATGTCGGCGGAAACCATTTTCCGATTCCAAGGTTCCGGCGACTTGAACAGCGCAAGAATGGCTTCATTTG
>CALJZV010000184.1 GCA_937983475.1 uncultured Verrucomicrobiales bacterium | reverse complement strand
GCTGCCCTGTCACGGCAGAGGTTACGGGTTCGAGCCCCGCCACTCCCGCCATTTTTCTCACACGCATTTTCTCCGGACCTCGTGAATTTTAGCATCCTTTAATTTGGCGCTTCAAACATCGAAATAGGCAGGATGGACGGGGCCACGGGATTTTGGCTTGCCTGAGAGGGAAGCGCTTTGCAAGGTGTTCGGACTCCCAAGGCAGGTGGGCAGGTGTGCCGGCAGACGCACATTTGCCATTCGCCTGCCTTGTGACAAAATAAAAACGATATGAAACGCGCGTCCCGCACCCCAAACAGCCGATTTGCGGCTTTTACGTTGATTGAACTCCTGGTGGTCATCGCCATCATCGCCATTTTGGCGGGCATGCTCCTGCCGGCGCTGGCAAAGGCCAAGCAGAAGGCCATGTTGAGCAAATGCACCAGCAATATGCGGCAACTGGGCATTGCTAACCAAATGTATTTGGCTGACAGCGGCGATGTCCTTCCCGGGCCGTGCGGTTTGGTCATCAGCAAGCGGTTTTACTTTACTTCCAGAAACATGGGGGGGGTTAATGTCAATGGCCCTGTCGAATTGCTGGGTTATTATGCGCCGTATTTGGGAATCCGAATACCTCCTGCCAACTCCGGGATTTAC
This sequence comes from uncultured Verrucomicrobiales bacterium, assembly GCA_937983475.1. GTDB lineage: Bacteria > Verrucomicrobiota > Verrucomicrobiia > Limisphaerales > JACDHS01 > CALJZV01. The sequence goes on along the minus strand of CALJZV010000184.1, from coordinate 5,249 downwards.
AGCACGGGCGAAGTGGCCATCTGTGCAGCATTCGACACGGCTACCGCCAAAACCAACCCTTTCAGCTATATCATCAACCAACAGATCACCAATTCGCTGACGCCGACTGTGGATGTCACCTCTTTTCCATTTGGCCGGTGGAATTCTGCAGCTACACCAATCGCCCTTCGGGATGCGCCTTTGAAAATGGGCGCAATTCGGTATCCGGCCCGCGCTTGGATGTCCCAGGACATGGATTCAACAGTGACAACTTTAACTGGTTATGGTCTGCCTCCGAAACCGGTCCATGGCCCATCCAAGTGGAACCGTCTCTATTTGGATTCCCATGTGGCCACCGTTAAAACCACTGCGGATTTTTAAAGCGTTCGTTGTTCGTAAATGGAGCCCAAATCAAAAATCAGCCGCAAAAGTCTATCCAGTGCCTTCACCCTGATTGAGCTGCTGGTGGTGATAGCCATCATCGCCATTCTTGCCGGCATGCTCCTGCCGGCGCTGGCTAAGGCAAAGAAAAAGGCGCAACAAACCCACTGCATCAGTAACCTGAAGCAATTTGGCTCGGCGATTCAGCTCTACACGTCGGATAACGGGGAACATCTGCCGGGTCCAGCTTGGTCGGGGCTGTATTTCACCTACAGTGCCAACAATGTTGGTATCCTTGGGAATGGAGCATTGGGAGATACGTCAGGCTCCATTGTGTATTATTTGGCCACTTATTTGGGCCTGCCACCCCCATCCTCCCAGGTCAGAACCGCAGCGGTCACGCAGTGCCCTTCATCCTTGGCTGCTTTTCCTAATATCCCTCCTTCCCCTCCGCTGGGATATCCCATCAGCTATTTTTCCGCGGTAACAAACAAGATTGTAAATGTCATTGAACCGGAAACCATTGCGGCGCCGTTTCCATTCGGGCGACCAAACACGCCTTTTGCGCCCACCAAGAAGGCGAGCACCATTCTCAAGCCATCCACCACATGGGCCATGACCGATTGTGACAAGCAGTTTTTAAACAATTTGGATACGCCGATCACATCAGCAAGCTACATGAACCACATTCCGGTAACCCCGGTGCATGGCGGCCCGCGTCCGGCATTACGAGATTACCTGTTTTTCGACTTGAGTGTCCGCTCGGCGAAAACGCCCAACTGAAGCGGCTTTGAATCCCTGGCTTTCGGGCGAACTCTATTCTTCGGGCTCCCCACTTTCCCATTCCGGATAGACCTCGGGCTTGATTTCGCCGCGCCGGATGAGTTCCTGCAAATCGCGAATGATGGTGCGGCGGGCCACCTTGAACTGCCGCGCCAAGGCCGAGATGTTGGGGCGCTCGGTGGTGTGGGCCACCAGTTGCTTGATCTGGGTCTGGCGGCTCAAGCGGTCGGTGCTGCGGCTCAATAAATCCTGCACGTCGGCCCGGCGGGCCCGTTCCAGGGCCTCGAACTGCCGGATCACCTCCGTCTCGCCGCATTCCTTGAGGGCGGTCTCCACGGTTTTGCGCAGCTCCAGCACGTCCACCGGCTTGGGCAGGCAGTAATGGGCGCGGCGCGGCCCCTGCAACGCCCGGAGCTGCTGGAGCACCTCGAGCGCTCCCGACACGACAATGATCGGCACAAAGGGAAGCAGCTCCTTCAGTTCCGGCAAAAAATCGAGCCCGAGCTGGCCGTCATCAAGCACGTGGTCGAGCAGGATCAGGTGCGGCGGGGTCTGCGACGCGGCCTCGAGCGCGGCGCTGCCGGTGGTGGCGCGTATCAGGGCGAAGTCTGACAGGGCGTCTTCGTAAATCTCGTACTGCAGATCATCGTCTTCGATGATGAGGATGATGGGCTTTTTCATTCTTGAAGCGTTGTATCGTTGAATCGTCAGGCGTGATGAACAGGAAATGTACCGCAGATGGACGCGGATGAACGCAGATATGAATTCCGATGGAATAGACCGGCCTTCCCAAAATATTTTGGGGCCATGGATTTTTTCGACGAATTCCTTCCTGTCGAAGCAACTCCGCCTGCAAATTCCAGTCTTGATCTGCGTTCATCTGTGTCCATCTGCGGTTTTTCTCTTAACTGTCATTTCAATTCAGGAATAACATTACCGAGGGGCCTCCGTGGGTTTTATTTCGCCGGAAGCTGCGTGCTCGGGATGGCTTGGCTGATTTGTGGCCGGGCGTTCCGCAGCCGGGACGCTGGCGCCTCGAACAGGAATCAAAAGCGTGAAGGTGCTGCCTTTGCCGGGGGCCGACTCGACGGCGAGGCCCCAGCCCATTTCCTTGGCCATTTGGTACACCATGGAAAGTCCTAGTCCGGTGCCGCGCCGGGAGGAAAACGCCTTGGTGGTGAAGAACGGTTCAAAGATGCGCGGCAGCACCTCCGGGGCAATGCCGCAGCCAAAGTCCTGCACCGAAAGGGCGACGCACGGCGCGCCGGGTTCAGGCGGCAGGACGCACGTGGCGGGGGGGAGGTTCACGACAGCGGAGCACAGCACGATCCTGCCCGGGCCGTTCGTGGCGTCGGCGGCGTTGAAAATGAAGTTGAGCAGAATCTGCTGAACGAAGTCGCGCGGCAGGGTGATTTGCGGCAGGCCGGGCGCGGGCTCGAACTTCACTTCAATTTCCTGCAAAAACCGGTCTCCGAGCAGTTGCAGGGTTTCCTCAGCGACCTTGTTGAGGTCGCAGGGAACGGCGCTTTCGGTGGGGCGGCTGAACCCGAGCATGGCGCGGACGATTCCGGCGCCCTGCTCCACCACGGTTTTGATGCGGTTGACGCGGGTTTTAATTTTCTCACGGTCGCCGGGATTGGCCTCGATGATCTGGGCCGAGCCTTTGATGATGGAAAGGATGTTGTTGAAGTCATGGGCGACGCCGGCGGCGAGCGTGCCCAAGGCGTTCATTTTCTGGCTGTGCAGGAGCTGGGCGTTTGCGTCCTGCAACTGGCGCGTGCGGATGTCCACCAACCGCTCGACCTCGGCGTAGCTGTGCAGCAGGCGGCGATGGCGGTTGAAGGCCAGTCCCGCGAAGAAGAGAATGCCAGCCAGCCCGGCAAAGGCGATGAGGATAAGGCGGGTTTCCTTGTACCACGGGATGGGAATTTCAAACTCCAGCAGCGCGGGCCTGGGATCGAGGTTCCAGTTGCGGTCCATGGAGCGGACCTGAAAATAATGTTTGCCGGGTGAAAGGTCGGCAAAGGTCACGGAGCGCTCGGTCTGGAAGGGCGACCATTCCTGCTCATCCAGGCGGTAGGAATATTGCAGGTGCTCGGTGGGGGTGAATTTCCACTTGTCCCGGGCGATGAACCCGGCACTGACGGAGCCGTCGGTCGAGATTTTTGGCGACAGAATCACGGTCTGCGGCGGGTCGGTGTCGGCCTCCGGATGGTATTGGTTGAGGCCGCGCGGGGTGCCGGCCCAAATTCGGCCGCGGCGGTCTTCGTAAATTTTGGTGATCGACGAGACCGGAAGGCCCTCTTCGGCGGAGTTGATCAGCCAGGCGCCCAGGTGGCGGCGCTGCAATCCGCTGTGCGTGGCCAGCCAGACGCTGCCGTCACGGGCCTTGAGGATGGAATTGACGCGGTCGAAACCGGTCATGGCGGCGGTCCAGGCTTTGCCGTCAAATTCCCACAAGGTGTCGCGGCCGCCGCACCAGATTTTGCCGTCGCCCATTTCCGCCAGACTCAACGCCAAATCGGGAAGGGAACTGTCGGACGGGATGAAATGTTTCCACGCGCCATCCCGCAGCAAATGAAGTCCGGAAGTGGTGCTCAACCACGTGTCGCCGTTGGAAGCCGCGAACAGGAACAGCAACCGGTCCTCTTCAGCCAAATTGGGCATCGGACCCGGAAAAGGCGGGAAGGTTCGGCCATTGAACAACGCCAAGCGTGGCAGATTGGAACCATTTTTTTTCACGAAATGAAATTCCACGCACAAAGCGCCATCCTTCATCAATCCCAGTGGGCGGATTTGAGCGCCCGAAGCGTGGGAGACGTTCAAAAAGGAACCGGTCGCTGGCTCGAAGCGCACCAGGCGGCCGTTGAGCAGCAGGGCCACGGTGCCGTCGCGCAGGGGAAGCACAGTCTGGCCTGACTGGGGCTGGACTTCCACCGGCTCGGGCAGCGGAAAACTGCGCCAGCGGTTGGTTTCCAGTAAATGAAGCCGTTCCGTTGCGGCCACCCAGAGCCGTCCTTCGGCGTCTTCCGCCACTCCATGAACGGCCGCGCTGCCCGGAGCAATTCCCTCCTGCTGTGGCGCCCGCCAGACTGGCGGCGTGTGGCGAAATAATCCGTCCGATGTAGCCAGCCAGAAGACGCCGCCGGGTTCCACCGCGACGTCAAAAAAACGGCCCGACGAGACTTCATCGGTTTCGGCAAACTCGCCTGTGACCGGGTTCAGCCGTAGGAGGGCGTTGATCGTGATGGCCCAGAGGGTGCCGTCCCAGCCGCGCCACGCCTGGCGGATGTTGGCGCGGCCCGACGGAATGACTTGCCAGTTTTCGCCATCAAAAAGCACGACCACTTTGCGGCCGGTCTGGAGCGACTCGCCCACGGCAACGATGCCGCCGCTTGTGGAATCGGGCATGGGGTGTTGCAGTTCCTGCACATGAAGCGCAGGGGAGGCCAGAAATTCTGTCCATTCCGTTTCGGCGGACAGGGCGCGTCCGCCCGTGGACACACGGAGCAATCCGCGCTTGCCGGCAATCCATAGGGTGCCGTCCCGCGTGGTGACCATGTCGGAGAATTTTTCAAGCCCGGTGTCCTGAGCGCGGCGGACCACGGTAACCTCGGGGCGCTCGGCCCATTCGTTGTTGCACTCCATCAGCGCGTCAGACAACAGGAACAGCACGCGGCCCTGCTTGACGGGCGAGAGCGACAGTGAACGCGCATGACGCAGCAGATTGGTCTGGTATTCGCGGCGGATTTCGTCGACCGGATAGGAAATCCAGGTGTTGTTTTTAAATTCCTGCAAACCTTCCGGATAGGCCGTCCAGATCTGCCCGGCGCGGCTTTCGTAAATGCGGTTGTTGCCGGGATGGGGCGCGGGCTGGGTGCGGACCTTGTAGCCGTTGAGCCAACTGACGCTCGGGACGTCGAAATGCCGGGCCCAGACATTGGTGCGCAGCCCGACGGAGACCGACGCGACAAACGAGTCCGCCAGGCCGTCGCTGGTGCGATACACCCGCCAGGGAGAAGACTTTTGCGCGAGGCTCCAATGGCATCCGCCCAGGCACATGGCCGCAATCAACATGCGCCGTTTCGCCAGCATTTGCGTGGAAA
>CALJZV010000183.1 GCA_937983475.1 uncultured Verrucomicrobiales bacterium | reverse complement strand
AGTACAAGGCGGGGCGCACCCCAAACCCGTGCGTCATGTGCAATCAAAAACTCACGTTTGGCACGCTCATCAATCGCGCCCGGCAACTGGGCGCGCAGTTCATCGCCACCGGCCATTTCGCGCGCCTGGAGCGGACGCCTCAAGGCCGGGTGCTGCTCCGCAAGGGTTGCGATCCACGCAAGGACCAGAGCTACTTTTTATTTTCCCTGAAGCAGGACCAACTGGCGTTCTCCCTGTTCCCGCTCGGCGAAAAGACCAAAGCCGACACCCGCGACGTGGCGCGTGTCTGCCAACTCAAGACCGCCGACAAGGAGGAGAGCATGGAAATCTGCTTCGTGCCGGACAAGGACTATGGCCGGTTCCTTCAGCATGCGCGCCTGGTGGAGAAGCATCGCGGCGAGATTGTGGATTTGCAGGGCAAGGTAATCGGCCACCACGAAGGCATTGAGTTTTACACCATCGGCCAGCGCAAGGGTCTCGGGCTTTCCTCGCCCAAGCCGCTCTATGTCATTGAACTGGATTCAGAAAACAACCGCGTCATCGTGGGAGACGACTCGGCCCTGGAGCGCGACGAGTTCATTGTGGAGCGATGCAACTGGATTCCGTTCGATGACCCACCGCAGACGCTTCGGGCTTCCGCCAAAATTCGCTACTACCATCCGGGCGCCGACGCGACCATCACCCCGATGGAACATGGAAAAGCCAGTGTGAAGCTCGACGTTCCGCAGCGCGCGGTCACCCCCGGCCAGGCCTGCGTGTTTTACGACGGCGACCTTGTTCTCGGCGGCGGCTGGATCGCGCGGTGAGCCAAACTCATTACATGTGAATCGGCCTGCCGTGCGCAGCCATTGCGGCCTCCTTCAATGCCTCTGCCAAGGTCGGGTGGGCATGGGAACAACGGAACAAATCCTCCGCGCTGGCATGAAAGGACATCGCCACAGCAGCCTCGGCAATCAAATCCCCGGCGCGCGGACCGATGATATGCACGCCCAGCAGCCGGTCGGTTTTTTCGTCTGCCAGGACTTTTATTTTCCCATCAGTTAAATGAAGCGCATGGGCGCGCCCATTGGCGCGAAACGGAAACACGCCTTTGCGGTAAGCCACCCAGTTGTCCTTAAGCTGCTCCTCGGTTTTGCCCACCGACGCGATTTCCGGCTGGGTGTAAACCACGCCCGGAATGGCATCGTAGTTCACATGGCCGTAGCCCGTGGAAAGATATTCCACGCAGGCAATTCCCTCTTCCTCGGCTTTGTGCGCCAGCATAGGCCCGCGAATCACATCGCCGATGGCAAAGACGCCCTTGGCTGAGGTTTCAAAATGGTCATTCACCTCGATGCGCCCCAGCTTGTCGCACGTGATGCCGAGCGATTCGAGGCCCAAGCCCGCAGTGTTGGCCTTGCGGCCCACGGCCACCAAGACACGGTCGCATTTCAGGGCATGTTGCGCGTCGAATTCGACCACGCATCTGCCGTTGGCCGCCTTGGCCGAAAGCACGCGATGTTTGAGGCGAAATTCCAAGCCCTGTTTCTCAAATAACTTCTGCGCCTCGTTGGCGATTTCCAAATCCATGCCGGGCAGGATGCGGTCCAGAAATTCCAGCACCGTGACCTTCGCGCCCAACCGGCGCCAGACCGAGCCGAGTTCCAGGCCGATGTAGCCAGCGCCAATCACCAC
>CALJZV010000182.1 GCA_937983475.1 uncultured Verrucomicrobiales bacterium | reverse complement strand
TCGTAGACTCGGTCCTGGACTATGTTAATCTAATCGGTTCGCTCACTGGAACCTTCGACGCCGTGTAACTGGCGCAGGTAAACAACTATACCGCTGTCATCAGCCATCGCTCCGGCGAAACCGAGGATGCCACCATCGCCGACATCGCTGTGGCGACAAATGCCGGACAGATCAAGACCGGTTCGCTCAGCCGAACCGACCGCGTGGCCAAGTACAACCAACTGCTCCGCATCGAGCAACTGCTCGGTAAAAATGCAGTTTACGGGGGCAAGTTTTAAGGAACCCGCTGGGGTTGAACCCTGGGGAAATTAATTCCGCAAAACACAAAGGACGGCTTGAGCCGTCCTTTTTATTTTTCCAAAACCCGATTACACGGAAGCCGCGCCGGTCTGCATGCTTTGCGGGTCGCCTTTCAGGCTCCACACCATTTTTCCGGAGACAATGGTGGCCACCGGGCGCCCTTTTAAAGTCCATCCGCCAAAGGGGCTGTTCTTGGATTTGCTGGCGGACTCCATGCGGTCATAGACCCATTCGGCCTCCGGATCAAATACCGTCACATCGCCGTCCGCGTCCACGCTCAGCGTGCCCTTGGGCAAACGGAGCAGCCTTGCGGGATTGACGGTGAACTTGGCCAGAAGGTCCGACAATTCCAAGCGCTTGGTGTGGTAAAGCTGCATCAGCGAGAGCGCCAGCTCGGTTTCCAAACCGGTGATGCCAAATGGCGCATAGTCAAACTCCACCTCCTTCTCGTAATCGCAGTGCGGCGCGTGGTCGCTGCACAGCACCTCCAAAGTTCCGTCCGCAAGCCCCTCAAGAATCGCCTCCCGGTCGGCGGCGGTCCTCAGTGGCGGGTTCATCTTGAAATGGGTGTCATAGGCGGGCCACCGCGGCAGTTCATTTGTCATGAAGCGCGACAGGTCCTTCCCGTCCTCGGCCCAGAATTTCTCGCTTCCCGCGATGGCGGCGTCGGTCAGGGTGAAATGGTGCGGGCACGCCTCGCCCGAAATGGGCACCCCGCGCTGTTTGGCCTCGCGAATCAGCCGCACGCTTGCCGCCGAGCTCAAATGCTGGCAATGCACCTGCGTCCCGGTCAATTCCGCCAATAAAATGTTCCGGGCCACAATCATTTCCTCGCCAGCGGCGGGCCACCCGCGCAACCCGAGCACGGTGCTCCAGTAGCCTTCGTGCATCACGCCGTCGGTGACGATCGAGTAATCCTGGCAATGATCCATCACCGGCAGGTCAAACATCCTGGCATATTCCAGGGCGCGCCGCATGAGGTCGTTGTTCTGAACGCAATGGCCGTCGTCGGTGATGGCTACGGCCCCCGCCTTTTTCTGGTATCCGATGGTGCCGAGTTCCTCCCCGGCGATGTTCTTGGAAATTGCCCCTGTGACGAAAACATTGATAACGCCCTCACGTGCGGCCTTTTCCCGGATCAAGACTACCGCAGCCGCGTTGTCCACTGCCGGGGATGTGTTGGGCATGCAGACCACCGAGGTGAATCCCCCGCGAGCAGCAGCAGCAGTTCCAGTGGCGATGGTTTCCTTGGCAGTCTGTCCGGGCTCGCGCAAATGAACGTGCAAATCAATTAAACCGGGAGAGACCACACATCCCTTGGCATCGAACCGCGCCACGTTGGCGGGAGCCTGGGAGGCTGCCTTGGGGCCAACGGCAGCAATTTTTCCATTCACAATCAGCACATCGCCCGGGGCATCGATGCGGTTGGCGGGGTCAATCACCCGGCCACCGGTCAGCAGCAAGGAATTCATCGCGGCGGAGCATACAGCGGCGAATTGACAAGGCAAGCATCCTCATTAAGATGTCCGCAGTTCGTGAGGATGCGGGTGTAGCTTAGTTGTAAAGCTCCAGCCTTCCAAGCTGGCTATGAGGGTTCGATTCCCTTCACCCGCTCCACTTTTCTTGGTCCTTGTCGGACTCTGTTCAAAAATGGTGCTCCAACTCCGAAACCCCTGTGAATTTGCAGGTGGGATGAATACGCAAAACCGCCCCTTCAGTGCTGCCTTTGTCAGTCATTCAAAACTGTTGTGCGATCAAGGCTGGTTGTCGACGGCGGCGGCACGAGGCTTTATACGCAGGGGCGGCATGGAGGTTTCGTAAAACCGGATGCGAACTTTGTCGTTGAACTGAATGCGGTCCCGCGGGTCGCATACAAACACTATGGTGTCGAGGCGGCGGAAGTTTTCCAGGGAAGCATCGTGCGCGTAGAGGGCGAACAGTTCGCTTTCGTGAAACAGGATTGGGTCCAGGATCATGCCCGAGGAGGCCATGGAGGTGACGAATTTGCTGAATGTCATGGGTTCATTGGCCGAGAACTGGTAGCCGATGTAACAGGGGCCTGGTTTGTAGAGAAATGAAGCCGCCTTTCCAAGCCAGGTGCGTTCGATGTCCGCCTCCAACCAGAGCAATGCGTTGGCGCTTTTGGTGAACATGATGCGCTCGCCGATCCGGACCGTACGCTCGCCGAGAAAGCGCTTTTCCATTTGCGGCTCCAGCTCAGGATTCCGTTTCAACAGGAGAAAATCATTTTCCACCAAAGCCGGATGGTAGTTGTCCAGAAGCGCCTTCAGCGCGGGCGCATCGTCCTGGGGGATGAACCGGTCATCCACAGAGCCCATGCGGCACAGCACGAATTGCGGCGCGCGCGCGGGGTCGCGATAAAAGCGCTCGTTCTCGCTGAGCAGCTTTTTGTTGGAGGCCGCAAACGAGATGGGCATTGGGCGGGAGACGTAATTCAAATCGTTCAGCAGGAGGTAGCCCGGTTCGTATCCAAAAAAATCGATGGTGGAGCGGCCGACTATGCGCTTGACCTGCGGCAGGGCGGTCTCCGCCTTGGCCTTGGCAAGGGCGGCCTGCATTTCCGACGTTTTCTTCTGTGGAGAAAGCAGCCAGGAAAGATTGTGATTGAAGTGTTTGGCCAGACGCGCCGGGTCGTAGCGGCAATCGGGAATGACCAGGTAAAATCCAGAAAACCCCGTGACAATCGCGCAAACAAACAGCACGGCTGCCGCATGCCGAAGGGGGATGCAGGCAAGGCGTGGCCTGAAGACCGAGGTGTCACTGACCCTTGCAAAAAAATAAGGCGTGGCCATGAACAGGCAGGCGTAGAACAAAATGGTCAAGTGAATGGAGTCGGCTCTCACGTAGCCGTGTTTCCACATGACGTACAGAAATCCCGATTCGATAACGGGCTTGGCGAGAGTTTGGCCAAAGGATAGCCAGTTGATTGCGGAGCCCGCGGCCATCAGCAGCACAATGGCCACGCCCACCAGCGTGTAAGACATCGGCTCGTTGATGGCCATGGCCTCGTTGTAGCCGCCGGAGAAGGCGAAAATGCCTGAAACAAACTGCGGCAGCCTGATGAAGTCCTGACCCGCGAAAACCCACCAGACAGAGAGAAACGCCGCAAACACAACCACGTTGGCTGAAGCCAATGCGAACTCCTTGCGCAGGAGGCGATGGGCCGTCGCGATGGCCACGACAAAGGCCGCCAGCACAAAGCACGTGTGCTTGGTGAGCGCGGTGAACGCCAGGAAGCCGAGCACTGCGGCGCTGGTAATCCAAAAGGCGCGTTCGCGTCGGCTTTGGAGCAAATAAAGCGCGCCGACATAAATCGCGAGATAGGCATAATCCTCGTCCACGTCGAGGTAATCCGCCTTGCTGTGGTCCCCAATGGGCAGGAACACAAAGAAACTGGCCAGCCACCAAAGCTTCAGCAGCGGGGAGCGGAAGTAGCGGCAGGACCAGAGCAGCAAGAGCACCAGCACCACACGAGTGATGTTGCGCAACGCGGTTTTCTGCCAGTGCAGGTAGCCTATGTAACTATAGGCGTAATGGACATAACCGTATGGGCCGACGTTCTGGTAGACTTGCGTGCCGAACTGGAACTTGTTGGCCGCGTAGTATTCGAACGTGGCGTGGCTGGAGAGGTCATGCGTCGTGTCGTATGTGTGGTGCGGAAACTCCAGCAGGTTGAGCGACAGCAGGGCAAAGGCAATTACCCAAAACGAGCGCCTCCATGCTGGCCTTTTGGCGAATGCCGATAATTTCAGTTCGATCCTGGCCACACATGAGGATGCCGTTTGAACAAGCGGGCTTGCCGCGATTCGCTCATCAGATTGGGGGCTGGAATGCATGGGTTGTGGAAGTGATATTGAAATTCGTGGCAGCGCTTTATTTCACTGATGGGAGAGGGTGTTTCAAAGCAATTTTTAGAAGACTGAGGCACTTTTTTGAAAAAATCAGTTTTAATCAGGTTGCCTGTTCATTAAAATCCAGTGCGTTCACCATGATCATCAGTCGCACCCCTTACCGCATTTCTTTTTTTGGCGGAGGGACGGATTACCCCGCGTGGTATCGGTCCTTTGGGGGCGCTGTTTTGGCGACGGCCATTGACAAGTATTGTTACCTGACCTGCCGTTTTTTGCCGCCGTTCTTCGAGCATCGCACGCGGGTGGTTTATTCCAAAATCGAGACTGTTCAATGCACTGATGACATTGCGCATCCGGCGGTGCGCGAGGTGTTGAAGTATTTGAATGTCACGCGCGGTGTGGAAATTCACCATGACGGCGATTTGCCGGCGCGTAGTGGCATGGGGTCCAGTTCATCGTTCACGGTGGGGTTGCTCAATGCGCTCCACGCGCTGCATGGTCGCGTCCTGAGCAAGCAGCAACTGGCCGAGCAGAGCATCTGCATTGAGCAGGAGCGGTTGCAGGAGGCTGTCGGCTCCCAGGACCAGGTCATGGCAGCCTATGGCGGATTCAACCATGTGGTATTTCATCCGTCCGGCGAAATCACCGTGCGCCCGATGACATTGCCGCGCGAGCGCATTCGCGAATTGAACGACCATTTGATGTTGTTTTACACGGGGATCAAGCGCACCTCGACGCAGATCAGTTCCACCTACGCCAACAATGTCGAGGCCAAGAAGCGGCAGTTGGAGTTGATGAAGGATCTGGTCAACGAAAGCATCGAGGTGCTGGCCAAGGGCGGAAACATTCTCCGGTTTGGGGAACTGTTGCGCGACGCATGGGTTGCCAAGCGCAGCCTCAGCGACTCGGTTTCCAACGCCCACGTGGATGAGATTTACGAGCAGGCACTGTCCGCCGGGGCCATTGGCGGCAAGCTGACCGGCGCGGGCGGCGGCGGTTTCATGCTCCTGTTTGTGCCTCCCTCTGAGCAAAAGAAAGTCCGGCGCAAGCTTAAGCAGCTTCTCCACATGCCGTTCCAATTTGAGTATGGCGGCAGCCAAATCATCTTCTTCGACCCTGAAAACGATTATTCCGCGGAGGAAAAGGCACGCGAGCGTTTGCCAATCCAGGCGTTTCGGGAGTTGGACGAAGTCAACCTGCAACCTTTCTCCCAGCCCGTTCAATAATGTCTGCCAAAATATCCATCACACGCGAGCAGGGCCGCTGGTCTTTGGAAAAGCTGCGAACCCGTCGCCAGTTTGGGGAGTGCATTCGCCCGATTTACCCGACCACCGTCATGGTCACGCCGGTGCATCTTCATATTCGCCAGGAGGCCGTGCCGGTCGGGGTGTGCGCGCACCTGAAACCCGAAGACACACTTTTCTTCGGCCATCGCACCCATGGCCCGGCTTTGGCCAAGGGCATGGAAATCAAAAAGCTGATGGCCGAGCTGTATGGCCGCACCACGGGCTGCGCGCGCAGTTACGGCGGCTCGATGCATCTGGTGGACCCTCCCAACGGCATGCTGGGTTCGTCGGCAATTGTCGGCGGCGGCATTGCGCTGGGGGTCGGTGCGGCGCTGGCGGCCAAACTGCGCGGTGAGGACCGCATTTCAGTCTCTTATTTCGGTGATGGCGCGGTGGACTCCGGCGTGTTTTGGGAAAGCATCAACTTCGCGGCGCTGAAGAATCTCCCCGTGCTGTTTGTCTGCGAGAATAACGCGCTCTCCAACGTCATGCGCCAGCATGAGCATCTCTTTGTGGACATTAGCGTGGTGCCCGAGAAATTCATGCCGACCTTTGTGGCCGATGGCACCGATGTGCTGTCGGTTTACTCCAAGGCGGGCGAGGCCATCGCCTATGTGCGCGGCAAGGGTAAACCGGCATTCATCGAGTGCAAAACCAAGCGCTGGATGAAGCACCAGGGCATCGAGGTGGATGACTTGGAATGCAATCCGGTGGATCGCCAGAAGGATTGCCCCATCGTCAAGCTGGAGCGCCATTTGCTGGACAACGGCTTAATTTCCCAGAAGGAAATTGAAACCATCGCCAGTGGAATCGAGTCGGCGATCGATGAGGCCATTGAATTCGCCAAGAGCAGCCCGTTCCCCAACCCTGAAGATTTAATTCGAGAAGTGTAATCATGCCCTGGAGCCGCATAGTTCAAAACGACAGCCGCGTGGACGGCGATCGCATCATCAGTTTCAAGGACGCCATCCGCGCGGCGACCGACCAGGCCATGGTGCGCGACCCGCGCGTGTTCGCCATCGGCCTCGATGCCGACGACAAATTCGGCGTGTTCGGTTCCATGATGAACATGACGCACCCCGAGCGCGTGATCGGCACGCCGATTTCCGAGAATGCCATGACCGGCGTCGCTCTCGGGGCGGCCCTGTCCGGCATGCGGCCCATTTACATTCACCTGCGGGTGGACTTCATGATGTTGTCCATGGATCAGATCGTGAACTACATCGCCAAGTGGCGTTACATGACACAGGGACAGGTGAAGGTGCCGATTGTGATTCGCGCGGTCATTGGGCGCGGTTGGGGTTGCGGCGCGCAGCATTCCGGCACACTGCACTCGTTCTTCGCTCATGTGCCCGGGCTAAAGGTCGTCATGCCCTCGAACCCTTACGACGTCAAGGGACTGCTCCTGGCGGCGGTGAAGGACGATTGGCCGGTCATTTTCCTGGAACATCGGTGGCTTTACAAAAACACCGCGCATGTGCCGGAGGAGATGTACACGATTCCTTTTGGCAAGGGCGAGCTCATCCACAAAGGGAACAAGCTCACCGTTGTCGCGACCTCCATTGCCGCGATTGACGCGCTCAACGCCTGCAAGCAGGCCAAGCTTGACGTCGATTTGATCGATCCCCGGACGCTCAAGCCGCTGGACGAGGAGATCATTCTTCAGTCGGTGAAGAAAACCGGGCGCCTGCTGGTGATTGATTATGATTTTCCCTTCTGCGGCTTTGCGTCCGAGGTCTGCGCCATGGTGGCTGAGAAGGGTTTTAATTACCTCAAAGGCCCGGTTCAGCGGATGACCTTTCCCGAATGTTCAATGCCCGCAAGCGGGATCCTTGAAAAAGCCTTTTACCCTTCCACCGAAAAAATTGCGTCCCGAATCCAGGAGATCCTGCGCCAAACCTGAAACCCTCATCCCACCACCACCTGACAATGAGTGCGCCGAAAGCCAAACCTGACATCGTCTTCATCAACCCCGGCGGACAAAAACTCATCTACCAATCGTTGAGCAATTCGTTGACCGCCCACGAACCGCCGGTCTGGGCCGGCCTAATGGCCTCGTATGTTCGCAGCCACGGGTTGTCCTGCGAAATCATTGATGCCAGTGCCCTGGGCCTTTCCTTTGACGAGACCGCCTCTCGAGCCGCCGAACTGAATCCGGTCCTGGTTGCCATGGTCGTCTATGGCCATCAGCCATCGGCCTCGACCCAGCACATGCCCGCCGCGTCCGGCATCTGCACCGCCATCAAAAACAACGCGCCACAGCTCAAGGTGCTTATGGTCGGTGGCCATGTCGCGGCGCTGCCAAAGCGCACTATGACCGAGGAGGACACCGATTTTGTCTGTAGCGGCGAAGGCTTGCGCACGTTGGTGGAGCTGGCCGAGGCGCTCAAATCGCCCGCGCCGGCTTACGAGAACGTCCATGACCTGTGGTACTGGGAAGGCGAGCAGCTTAAGTTTTCAAAGCCCGCGCCGCTGGTCACCGATGTGGAGCAGACTATGCCGATGATGGCGTGGGACCTATTGCCGATGGAGCGTTACCGGGCGCACAACTGGCATTGCTTTGGCCACTTGCAGCGGCAGCCTTATGCGGCGGTGTACACCACGCTTGGTTGCCCCTACCATTGCAGCTTCTGTTGCATCCAGGCGCCATTCAAGAGCGGCGAGCGCGCCGCCGGCCTCAAGGAAACGGTGAACAGCTACCGCTTTTGGAGCCCTGAGCGCGTGGTGGCGCAAATTGATCATCTGGTCAGCAAATATAACGTCCGAAACATCAAGATTGCCGATGAAATGTTCGTGTTGAACCCGCGCCACGTCGGAGGCATCTGCGACCTGCTGATCGAGCGCAACTACGGCCTGAACATCTGGGCCTACGCCCGCGTGGACACGGTCAAGGACAACATGGTGGACAAGCTCAAGGCCGCCGGTTTCAACTGGCTGGCGTTCGGCATCGAGGCGGCAAGCGAGCGCGTCCGCAAGGACGTGGACAAGGGCTTCGGCCAGGAAAAGATCTTCAACACGCTGGACCGCGTGCGGTCGGCGGGCATCAACGTCATTGGCAATTACATCTTCGGGCTGCCCGAAGATGACTACGAGACGATGCAGGCCACCCTGGATCTGGCTCAGGAACTAAACTGCGAGTTCGGCAACTTCTACTGCGCCATGGCCTATCCCGGTTCCAAATTGTATGAGCATGCGCTCAAGGAGCAGTGGGCGTTGCCGGAAACATGGTCAGGCTACTCGCAACACTCCTACGATTCGCTGCCGCTGCGCACCAATCATCTGACCGCGGGCGAGGTGCTTCAGTTCCGTGACAACGCGTTCCAGGCCTATTTCAACGGGCCGCGATTCCTGGACATGATCACCGCCAAATTTGGCGAAGCCACCACGCAGCACATTCGTGAAATGGCCGCGCACAAGCTCGATCGCAAGCACGTGCCGAAGAAGGTTCCGGCGAATTAAGAACATGGCTTCTGCTGAAACAACCGGGAAGCTGCCGCTGGTGTCCGTCATCCTCTCCTTTCGCAACGAGGAGGAGGTCATCCCGGAATTGATCGCCCGGTTGACCCAGGTGTTTGCGCGGTTGCCGGTGGACCATGAACTGGTGTTCGTCAACGACGCCTCCACCGATCGATCGCTGGAAATTCTCACTGCAAAGGCCAAAGCCAATCCGCGGATCAAAATCATCAACATGTCCCGCCGCTTTGGCGTGGCCGAGTGCATTTTGGCCGGGATGAAATATTCCAGTGGCGGCGCGGTCGTGACGATGGATGCCGACTTGCAGGATCCGCCCGAAGTCATCGCCGACCTCGTGGAAAAATGGCGCCAGGGGGCCGACGTGGTGTACACCGTGCGCACGGAGAGGGCAGGGGAGTCTGCCGGAAAACTGTTCCTCACCAAACTGGCCTACAAGGCAATCCGGCTGGTTTCCAACACCGACCTGCCGGTTGAGGCGGGCGATTTCAAATTGATTGCCCGGCGCGTCGTTCACCAGTTGCTGCAACTCAATGAGAAGGATCCTTACCTGCGAGGCCTGGTGACGTGGATGGGCTTCAAACAGGTGCCCGTTTACTACAAGCGCGACCCGAGGTTTTCCGGCGAAACACATTTCCCCCTGTTTCGCAGCAAGGGACCGATCATCACCTTTGTCTTCGGCTTCACCTCGTTTTCCATCCTGCCGCTGGTCGGGTTTTTATTGTTCGGCTTGCTGGTCACGATGGTTTCCCTCGGCCTGGGGCTGGCTTTTCTATTGATGAAGCTGTTTGCCGGAGGGGTTCCGAACCATGCCTGGTTGATTACCGCGCTCTGTTTTTTCTCCGGCGTTCAACTGACGGGAATTGGGACTGTCGGCCTTTATCTGGGACGCGTCTATAACGACGTTCGCAACCGCCCGCGCTACATCGTCGAGAGCGCCATCGGTTTTAATCACCCTCCCGGCATTGACGTGCGGGAGGATTCCGAGACGGTTGTTTCAGTGAAATAAAAATGGAATCGGATCAATCCTTTCCTCAACGACTGGCCGGTTTTTTTTCACCCAGGCGGCATGACGGATTACCGCTGGTGATGTTGGTCGCGGGTGTGGCGGGATTCCTCCTCGGGGCCATGGTGTTTTCCGACTGGCAGGTGGCGGTTGAAACGGCCCAGGTGGTCGCAGGCATCGTGCAATATCCGCCGGAGAACGCCTTCTACATGTACCACACCAAGCTGTGGACACTGCTTCATCAGGTGCTGGCGGTGTTTCTGATGGCCGGGATGTCGGAAACGTCGGCGTCCATCATGGTCAGCGGGTTGCTGGGCATGGTGACGTTTCAGGCGTTTGCCGTGGTGATTCTGGCGCTGAGCCGGGATTGGCTGCTGGCGCTGGGCGGCACCATCGCAATTTTTTTCTCCCGCCCCACGGAATTTGGCGTCGTGTATCCTATCTGGTACATGGGCGCGTCGCACACTTACGGCATCCTTGGCCTGTCTTACATTTTGCTCGTGGCCGGGTTGCTGGGCGGTGGATGGAAGCGGCCCGGGCTGATTCTTCTGGGCATGGCGCCTGCGGTGCATCCATCGCTTGGAGTCTGGCTGGGGCTCATGGCGGGCATTGCGGCCCTGTTGGATGCGCGGCAGTTCCGGGAAAAATGGCTGCGTTGGTGGAAATATTTCGCCATTGGCTGCGGCGTGACGATTTTGAGCCTGGCCATTCAATTGGTTTTCATTGTGGATGTGCCCAAGGTGGACACAGCAGGCGCCGACAAGTATTTCCTGCCGTTTGTCAAAATGTGGGATGCCCACCGGCAGCCGGTCTGGCTTGACCACGCCGGTGTGAAGTTCAATTGGGCGATGCTGCTGTTGGCAGCGGCGTGGATGACATTCCTGCGCAGGGATGTTCCGGAATCCAGCCGCTTCATGTTGCGAATGATCCTGGTCGGCGGGCTTATGGGCTGGGCCGCGATCAAGATTTCCCATATACCGGTGGAAAATCAACCCAGGCCGTTGTTGATATTGATGCCGGCCCGTCTGTTGAACTTCTCCATTCTGGCCTCATTGCCTGTGCTCATCGGGCTGATCGGCTGTTACCGCAAAAAAATTTGGGGCGCCTCTGTGCTGGTGCTGCTGCTTGCGGGCCTGCTCTTCGGCGGGGCGATGGTTAACGGCATGGTGCTCTTTTTCTCCAGCCAGCTCTGGCATCTGCTGGCCTTGGGAGGCGCAAACCTTGAAGCCTATGAGAAATACATGGTGCATCCCTGGACCTGGATGCCGCTGATGGGCGCGGTCCTGTTCGCGTGCGCCACGGTGGCATTCCTTCAAAGAAAATTTGGAGGTGGCAAGGAACCCAACGCCAAATCCACGCGCGGAAAATCGAACGCCGAAACACCTTCTAAACTGGACCGCGTGACGGTCGGCCTTCGTTATGCGGCGTATGGACTGTTTATCATTTACGCGTTGCTTACCGTTGTATTGTCGGAGCGGCTGGGCAAGGCCAATGACGAAAAATTCAAGGACCGCACCAACAACGAAGTGCTCGCCAAGGTGGCCGCGGGCGAAGGGCTCCTGTTGACCGGTGGCGATTTGCACCTGGTTCAGCTCAAGACGCGGCGGCCCGTGCTGATCGACGGCGGCGGGCTGGATGGCTTGGCCTACACGCTGGAGTCGGCGGCGCTGATGGACCAGATTCTGCGCGACGTGTACCAGATCGACATGTTCAATCCCCCCCAGGACGCCTACGGCGCGGGTGCCGTTCCCAGCATGTCCAACCAGATCGCCTGGGAGCAACTCCCGCCGTCCCATTGGTCGTTCATTCGCGAGAAATACAAGGTCACCGAAGTGCTGACCTACGCGGGCTGGCGGTTGAAGTTGCCCCGCGTGGCCTCCGACGACATGCACATTCTTTACCGGATTCCGGAATAGGCCCTTCTGGTGTGGCCGGGGACGTTTTCACGGCAAACTCGCTTCTGGACTCCGTTCTCCCGGCAAATTACGTTTCGCCCATGCGCGAACAATCGCTTCAATTTCTCGAAACCCTGGTCAACACGCCCAGCCCTTCGGGCCATGAATACCGCGGCCAGCGCATCTGGCTCGATTACGTCAAGCAATACGCAGACGAAACCTTTTCCGACGCTTACGGCAACTGCGTCGCCGTCCTGAACAAAGGCGGCTCGCCCCGCGTCATGCTGGCCGGCCACGCGGATGAAATCGGCCTTACGGTCAATTACATCAGCGAGGATGGCTTTGTGTACGTCCGCAAGCTGGGCGGCGTGGACCCGGCAATCATGCGCGGCATGCGCGTGAACATTCACACCAAAAAAGGGACCATTCGCGGCGTCGTGGGCAATGTCGCGCCGCATCTGACCAAGCAGGAGGGCGAACGCAAGGTGCCCAAGATTGAGGAGTTGTTCATCGACATCGGCGTCAGCAGCCGCAAGGAGGCCCAAAAACTGTTGCAGGTCGGCGACCCTATCACCCTCCACCATTACTTCGAAATGTTCCGGAACGACCTGGCGATTGCCCGCGCCTTCGACAACCGAATTGGCACCTGGTCCGTGGCCGAGGCCCTGCGATTGCTTCACGGCAACAAAAACAAAGTGGAGGCGGAAGTCTGCGTCGTGTCCAACATCATGGAGGAGGTCGGCCTCCTGGGCGCGCGGCAAATTGCCTACACCCTCAAGCCCGATGCCGCGCTCGTGGTGGACGTGACCCATGCCACCGATTACCCCACCGTCAACAAGCATGCGCACGGCGAAGTCAAAATCGGCAACGGCCCGACCCTCACCCATGGCGGATGCAATCACCCTGAAATCGTCGCCCGCCTGGAGAAGGTGGCCGCGAAGAAGAAAATCAACCTTCAGCACGAAACGATGTCGGCCACCAGCGGCACCGACACCGACGTCATTTTCTGGACGCGCGGCGGCATTCCCAGCGCGTTGATTAGCCTGCCCAACCGCTACATGCACTCGCCGGTGGAGATCATCAGCCTCAAGGACCTACAGCAGATTCCTGAGCTGATGGCGGCCTTTGTGCTATCGGTCAAGAAAGGCGAGGAATTCAAGGTGCGGATTTGATCCTTCTGGTTAAGAGCCTGTCTGAAAATTCCGTGGGCGTCCTGTTTTCGAGGAAAAGGTTGGATGGCAAGGCGTGACGAGGGAGCATAGCCGCAGAGCTCTGTGACCGAGGAGCAACGCGGCCAGACGACGTTTTCCTCGAAAACCCTCCGGGCGGCGGTTCTTTTGCCTGTGGCCTGCGTTGGCTCGGCCGTTACAGCCCACTGCGGGGATGCTCCGGCCTCGCCGCCTTGGCCACAGGCAAAATTCCTCGCCGCAGGATCCCGCGCAATTTTCAGACAGGCTCTAAGCCGAAAGAATCGGGCCATGAGTCAATTAAAACCAGACACCTGTGCGCCCGGGCGGTAAGACGTAGCCCAAACCCAACGGGCTTGCAGCACTCAGCCCGAGTGCACATAGCCTACTTTGGGAAAAGCGTCGCGAAAAATCATCAACACCAACGGAGTTGTGGCGGTGATGCGCAATTGCCAGTCCGGATCGGAATTGTCGCTGCCGGACACCAGCAATTTTTGCCGCGACCGCCCGCACCTTTGGCGCCACTTTATGAGCGCCGCCGGTCTCTGAGTCACAAACGTCGCTTCAGCATCATCGTCTCACTCACCCACCCAATCCGCGCACAGCAGCTTCGCCTGGGCCAGAACCGTTTACACCTCCTGCACGTGCAAATCGGGCGGGTAGCGTGCCTGTTGAGGATGCGTTCACCATCACCCTGATCTTGGCACGAGCGCCTTCGCGCAAGGTTCAATCAATCGTCACGCTCTTACCCACCTGGGTAATGAGTTTGGCGGCGATGACTTTCAGTTTGTCGTCGCCCAATGCTTTCACGGCGGACTCATTCGCGGCCAGCGCATCGTAGAACGCCTTCTCGTTATTCGTCACCACCTGCACGGAACGCGGGTTGGCGCATTCATCTCATCCGGCATGATGATCCAACCAAAATGATGGTCATTCCGACCAACTGGTATGCCGTGTTTGGCATGTCCGTTTTTGTTGGTGGCATCTGGCTGTTCTTTCGATATCGAAGTATGGTTTTTATCGGATTGTCCGTGGGCGGATTTTTCTTTTCCCTGTTGGGGTTGCTATTTAAATCGCGGCGCGAAAAACGCGACTGGGTGCAGGTCATGGCCTCCTGTGTGGATCGTGAAATTGGGTGCGCTGGTGCTCGCTCTTGGAGTTTCCGGTTGCGGTGTAATTTCATATTCGATGGCAAGGCATACACGGTGACGCCGTTGTTCTGGCGGTCCTTTGAATCGAAGGAAGATGTGGAGGCATTTCTGGAAAAAGTGATCAACAAGGATGGAGGCTGCCTGTTGCATGTTAATCCCAAAAATCCCCTCCAGACCGTCCTCGTTGGTGGGGATGTTGCCGACAAGTTGATCTATCATTCCGGGCCGAGGCGCTGAATCGGGTAAGGGCTCCTTGTGAGGGTTGGAATCTCCACGGGTTGATCGTGTTGATTAAGGCATCGGACGAGGGCAACTCAAAAACACAGGGAAAAATGAGACTCAGTTTGTTGTGTTGATGGAGGATTAAAATTGAATTCCAGCCTGATTCTGCGAAGTTGGTTTTGAGGTTATGAGTTCTTCGCTGTCAGTGAATCTGGCCGAGTTGACGGACAGTCAGCGCAGCGCCTTGATTAGTCTTCTTGCCGACGAGGATCCGGCGGTTTACGAGCCTGTCAGTGAAGCGATCCTGTCCCACGGCTCCGAGGCGGTGGAGTGGCTCAAGCCGTTTCTTCTCAGTGACGATCCGCCCTTGCGGCGCAGGGCTCGCGACATTGTGGACCACTTTGCGCGGCAGGACGCCGACACCAGTTTTCTTGGATTTTGCCTGAGCCAGGGCGAGGAGTTTGACATGGAGCGGGGCACGTGGCTGCTGGCACGAACCACGTTTCCCAACATCAACATTGAGGCCTACGGCGCTTTGCTTGACTCGTATGCCGGCACGTTGCGGGAACGCATGAGGCCCGATTGGAGCCCGGAGGAACTTCTCATTGCCATCAACGATTTTCTGTTTGATGAACTTCGGTTCAAGGGAAATGAAGAGGATTACTACAACCCGGACAACAGTTACCTTAACCGGGTAATGGACCAGCGCACCGGAAACCCCCTCAGCCTTTGCCTGGTTTACATGTGGGTTGCGCGCCGCCTGAAACTGCCGGTGACAGGCATCGGCATGCCGGGTCACTTCGTTTGCCGTTATCAGGACAGTCGCACGGAGATTTGCATGGATGCCTTCAACGGCGGCCAATTTTTGGGCAAGGCCGACTGCATTCGCTTTCTGGTTCAGACGCGGCAGAATTTTGACGAATCGTTGCTGTCCCCGGTCAGTTCCCGCCGCATGCTGCTGCGCATCTGCGCCAATCTGCACCAGATTTACTCCCAACAGGAGCGCGCCGAGGAGGTGTCCCGGTTCCAGCGGTATTTGGTGGCGCTGGCGCGTTGATGCTTCCATTTTTGAATGTCCGCGCGGCAGCTCCATTTGTTTGAATCCCCAAAGCCGCTGTTGTTGCGCTTGGGCGAGGCCTTCTTCAAAACTGTGCCCGCTGAGCCTGGGGTTTATCTGATGCGCGATGCGTCTGAAGCGATTCTCTACGTGGGACAATCGAAGAACCTTCGGCAGCGGTTGTTTTCCTATAAGAACGCCCGGCCGGGCAACGTGTCGCGAAAAGTTCTCCGGCTGCTTTGTCACACGGAGGCGATTGAGTGGGAATGCTGCGCGACGCCGGAGAGCGCCCGGTTGCGCGAGAACCAGTTGCTCCGGTTGCACCGTCCGCGCTTCAATATCGTCAACACCTGGCCGCAACGGCATTTTTTAATTTCCCTGCAAGCAAGCAATGAAGGGTTGACCTTGCTCTGGTCCCGCGATTTGTCCCGAATGGCAGGCGATGTGTTTGGCTCATTTCACAGCGGTTGCCTGCATGGCTACGGGGCGATGCTTCGCCTGCTGCATTCAATTTGCCAGGGCGGGTGGGGACACGAACGGCTTCCGCGCCGGTTACTGGGGGAGCGTCCTCCGGATCATTGGCCCTGCTTTGTGGAAAATAAAGCGTTGCGGGAAACCGTTTCCGCGCTGCTGCCGCCTTTTTTGGCGGGAGACTCCGACGCGCTGGTTGATTTTCTGCAAGCCGAATTAACCCAGCCCGAGGCCGGACACTTCGAGCGTTGCCTGCTTGAAACGGAGTTGGATTCGGTGCGCCGATTCTTCCAAAGAGGGCCGCAGCAGAACCGCGCGTTCAAATCCGCGCACGGCATCCGGGCGGACTGGATTGGGCAGGAATTGCTCGATGACCTGTTCGCCTCGGAACCGCCGCAGGCCATCGTTACGGATCACCAGTTGTAATGGCTGACCGGATGCAGTTCCAGTTTCCTGAAGAATAGTTCCGCTCCCTCGGACTGCACCAGGATTTTGCCGGAAGTGGGGCTGGCGTTGGTGCCCTCGAGTGTTTTGATGCCGTTGACCTTGATGCCGAACCGGTCGCCCGCGCAAAGCACCTCCATGCGGTTCCATTGGCCGTGCGGCTTTTCAATTTCGTTCGGGCCGCGGAAGCCTTTGACATCCTGCCAAGGATTGCGCCCGGGCCGGTCGAACCGCTCGGTGCGAGGTCCTTTGGTGACGCCGTCCACCGTAAGCGTCGCGCCGCTGACGACCAGAATGTCGCCGGTGCCGCCCTCGATGATTTGAGCCTCCAGTGACTTGGGCCAGATGAAGTCCCTGCCGACAAAATTAACCAGCACCCCGCCGTCGCGGGCTTTGTTTTCGCGCGGCGGCCAGGTCTTTTCTCCATACTTGTATTCGGTCACCAGCACGTAATTGGAATAATTCTGATGAGTGGCGAGGTAGCCGTAGTGCTGGCCAGAGATCCGCAGAACGCCTTTGTTCCATTGGAACACATGGTCCGGGTCGTTCTCCGGGCCATGTTCCCGCAGGTAGGAATAAAGCAGGTGCGGTTGGAGAAGGTTGTTGGCGCGCGTGCTGCGTGAAGTGCGGGAAACACAGCCGCTCAAGAGGGCGAGACAACAACCGGTCAAAACAAGGCGGGAGAAAATCGTCGGCAACATGAGCGGATTTAAAGTTTGGCGGCGGAAGCCCGCAAGGAAATGTTTTAGCAGCAAAAGCATCCGCATTAAAGTTTGAGCTTGCGCGGCTTTCGATCGTGCTCATCAGGCTTTCGTTACCCGGAAAACAGCATGCACTGCCGGGCTGTGACAGTGACTTGGCGTTTCGCGGGGGCATCTGGTGTATTTGGAAGGAAATGCAAGTATATTGCTGGTATGTTGCAGGTTTCTGTTTTGCCAAAGTTTGCACAACAAATGGCAACTTCGGTAAGGCAGAGGTGGCCACCCCACTGGAAAATGACGCCGGGTTT
>CALJZV010000181.1 GCA_937983475.1 uncultured Verrucomicrobiales bacterium | reverse complement strand
TGATTTTGGTTCCTCGAAATGTTTGAAGCTTCTCAGGAGTGCTTTCTTCGGGACCGACCGCCGACACATCCCCCGACGTCATTTCGTCTCCAACAAAAGCAGCAGCTTTGGCAATTGCTTCCTTGGCGGAGACCGGCAGTTTTTCTCGAACAGCCTTGGGGGTGCCTTTGTCTGCGGCTTTTTCGGGATCGGGAACAAACTGGCTGGCCAGATTCACCAACTCCCCGTTCTTGGTGATATGCCCCTTGAGAATGCCCTCAAACACAGGAATTCCATCCACTTCCTGCTGCCAGACAATGGTGCGCAATCCCTTGTGCGCGTCCACATGCTCACGCTTCACTCGGGCCTTGTTGACCGCTTCGGCGCCATGTCCAAATAGTCCCGCATGATCGTTCAAAAACGCTTTGACAGCATGATGGCGGTCGTTGGCTGGAACCCCGCGAGCCGCCGTGTTGGAAATCCCCTTCCCTTCGCCATTCGGCCCACTGAGAAACCCTTTTGGAGAATGAACGAATTTAGGCGAGCCCAGTATGGGATCATGGTCCACTTCGACCGCCGGGATATTTTTCTTCAACCGGTCCAGAGCCGCTTTTTTGTCAGGGGCGATTTTATTGGCCTCGCGCCCCTCCGCCAATCGCTTGTCAAAATGCGGAAGTGCCTCGCGTTCAGGTGGCTGCACCGCAAGCGCGGCAGGCGTGAGGCTGAATACCACGCTCGCGAACAAAAAAAGCGCGACGCGACTGACGAAATTGGGTTTTATTTTCATCTCTCTCAGGGCAAATCGGGTTACTTCTAATCGCCGGCGATTCCACTCACATCCACCGACGGCTCAACTGGTTTTCTTCACGGGCTCAAAAATCATTTCTGCAACCGGTAAAACACCGTGCCAAACGCGTTGCTGACGGTGATGGACATCTGGTTGCCCGATTGCGCCGGAACCGGGCTTGTCACCGGCGTCCAAACCACCGGCGGCGTCAAATTGGTCGCATAATAGAGCGCATAGCCAGTTGCCTCCACAGGCCAGGTAATTTGGAGATTTCCGCCGCCCAACGCTTGGAAATTCATCTGGGGCGCCTGAATCAGGGTTTTGACCGAAGCGTTGTTGTTGCCCTTCAGCGGGTCGGTCACGCTCGATCCGACAGAAACAAAATTGGTGAAATCACCCGACACCGTAGGCACGGCATGAATTGACATCGTGGCGCTGGCACCACTGGCCAGGCTCCCCAACGAAATGGTCACCACCGAACCGGAGATGGTATGCGGCAAAACCGGGCTCACCGTGACGTTGCTCAAGCCCGAAGGCAGGGAGTTGGTGACCATGACAGCCGTAGCGGTGGCCGGTCCATAATTTGTAACCTGAATTGTGTAGGTCAGATTGCCGAAGACCGGCGCTGGATTAGGATTGCCGACCACTGACACTGCCAAATCAGCCGTGGTCGCATTCACAATTGGCGACGCCGTGGCGCTATTGTTGGCTGTGTGCAGGTCTGTTTCCACCGAGCCTACCGCAACGGTGCTGATGGCCGTGCCGGGGCTGTTTGGCCGCACCACAACTGTGCTCGTAGCAGTAGAATCCATGGGCAGCGTGTCGAGATTGAACCTCAACTGGCTTCCGCTGGCCCCGACCGTTCCCTGCGACGAGACGACCGAAATCAGCGTGGCCCCGGCGGGCAGCGTGTTGGTCAACACAACACCCGTCGCAGTCGAAGGGCCGTGATTGGTCACTTGGATGGAGAAGGTCAGATTATTGCTGACGATCACCGGACTGGGCGTGGCGCTGATTGCAGCCGATAAATCCACAAATGACCCCAGCGGGCTGGATGTCGTCATCGTCAAGAACCAGCCTCTGGCTATATTTCCCGAGTGCAATTCCACATCATCAGCCACATACAATGACCACACCCCGTTCGGATTGCTTCCATTGAACACTCCGAGACTGGAGGAATAAGGGCGCACCGGTGCCGGCGGCGGCAATATGTCAAATGTCTCCCAATCCGTGGGTCGATATGTTCCCGAAGTAATCTGAGCTGCGTCCGGCAAAAAGGGCCCCGCATCGCTGAATGTCAGCGTCACGCTGTTAAGGGGATTGACCATGCTGCCGCCGGCATCAGACATCAGCATGACGCTTTGTCCAGCAGGCCCCACCAGCAACACATCCATGTCATCCGGGAAGGCGTGGTTAATATTGGTCAAGGTGACCGTCAAACTCGTCAAGCTGCCATTGATGCCGGAAACCACGATGGGCGACGGATAAGGCGTTGCCGGCGCGTTGTCATTGATGATAATGGCATTGGTGTTGGCAAACCGGGTCGTGTTGGTTCCCAGAACAAACGTGAATGTCACCCTGCCCAGATCGGTGGCCCCGTCCTGCAACTGAAGGGTTGCCGTAATCCTGGCGCCATTGGTTCCGACACCGGTGAAGGTGAACGGACGAGAAACCGATGATCCGTTGCCAGCCAAGACTCCGTAGCTCTGCGGCCCGCTGGGGGACGCAATGCCGTTGGTTGCGAGCAATGTGGCCACCAGATTGGTCGTGCTGTTTGACGAGGTATTCCGAAGCGCGAACAGCAGGCTGACGGTTTCGTTGGTGTCAATCAGGCCATTACCATTGCTCTCCGAGAGCAACTGATATCCGGCAGGCGCAATGATGCTGCCGTCGTTGTCAATAATTGTCAGTGTCGCGGCGCTGGGACTGACCACGGACGCCGAACCGACGGGATTTAGCAGCTTCAAAAGAACGGTTTCGTTCCCCTCCTCCAGCGTGTCGTCAATCACAAACACCTCGAAAGTTTTGCTCGTTTCACCCGGTTGAAACACCAAATTACCGCTGGCGGCCTGATAATCCTGGCCAGCCACCGCCGTGCCATCCGAGGTCGTGTAGTCCACCGAAACAAGATTGTTGGTGAAATTTGTCCGAACGACGGTGATGACAGCGCTCACGCCGTTTTCCATGACCGAATAGGTCGAGGCGAAAAACCGCAGTCCTGCGTCGTTGTCCAGAATCGTCAACACGGCCGTGTTCACTGGTCCCAAATGAGTGCCTGTGCTAGGGTCGGACAATGTCAGCCAAACCGTTTCGTCACCCTCCACCGCCGTGTCTTCAACAATTTGAACCGTAAAGGTCTTCACGGTTTCTCCATCCAGGAAGGTGAGTGTGCCATTGGTGGAGATGTAATCGGAAACCGGCGTTGCGGGGTTCACCAAACCAGGACTTGTAGCAAATTTAACCGAAACGGTCCCGGTGTTGCCATTGGTGCGGACAACCGTGACCGTCACGTTGCTCCCATCCTCGCTGATTGAATAAGCAGCGCTGGAAAAATTAAACGCCGAGTCGTTGTCGATGATGGTCACGGACGCGGTAGACGGCGTTGCCAGGAACGCGCCTCCTGTCGGATTGGACAGCACCACTTGGAAGGCTTCGTCACCTTCCACATCGCTGTCCTCCAGCGAAGTGATGGCAAAGGTCTTGACTGTTTCACCCGGCAGGAAAGTGAGCGTGTTGGTCAAACCGACGTAATCCACTCCCGCCACAGCGCCCAACGGCAAATCCTGAGTGCGATAGGTGACCGTCACCGCACTGTTGGTCACATTTTCACGCAGCACCGTCACATTAACTGTCCCGCCCTCGTTGACCACGAATGCTGATGTGGCAAACCGGATGCCGATTTCATTGTCCAATATGGTGACCGGGACTGTTAGCGGCGCGGCAAGGGTCGCACCGCCTGCAGGATTGGAAAGCGCAATAGTAAACACGCGGCTGCCTTGGGCAGATGGCGCCCCGGCGTCGTCAATCACAGGCACCAGAATGTTCTTCGAAGTCTCGCCGTCGCCAAATGTGACCATCCCGCTGGAAGCAACATAATCCACCCCTGCCACCGCCGAGCCGTCGCTGGTTGCATAGGAAACGGAAACCGAACCGGCACTGCCGTTGGTGCGAATAAGCGTGACCACCGCGTTGCCACCGTTCTCCAGCGCGCTGAAACCCGGCGCCGCGAAGGCGATAAAGCCTGGGCCAAAATCATCATCGACAATCGTGACTGTGGCTGTGATGGGTTGAAGCAGAAAAGCGCCGTTAGCGTTGCTCAATTCCACATCAAATGACTCATCTCCCTCGATCAGCGCGTCATCCGTGACCGGGATGGCAACTGTCTTGAGTGTTTCGCCCGGGGCAAAAGTCAGTGTTGTGTTGATTGATTGATAGTCCGCCCCGCTGGTCGCGGTGCCGTTTCCTGTCGTGAATACGTCAACAGTGGCGGTTCCCAGTTTGCTGCCAACACGGAGCACGTTGACTGGAATGACTCCGTTAACTGCATTTTCAGCTCCCCGAAAGGTGTCACTCTCGAAACTGATGGCACTGTCATCGCTGACAATGGTCAGGGTTGCAAACGGCTGGTTGCCGGGCGACATCGTGTGATTTGGATGAGACGATAGCGTCATCAACACCGTCTCATCGTCTTCAATCAGGTCATCATTCAATATCCTAACACTGATTGTCCGGAAGGTTTCACCTTCGGGAAAATCAACCACCCCATTTGTGCCGATATAATCTGACCCGGACAAAGCCGTCAGGTCGCTGGTCGCAAAATCAATCAGGTTGATGCCCACCTGCGGGTCCACCTTGGTCCCGCCGCGGCGGCGCAGAGTGACCGTGGCGTTCGTGGCGGATTCATTGACGAAAAAGTTCGGCGCAGCAAACTCAACTTTGCCAACTCCGTCCATAGCCCCCCCATAAACACGAGCCAGACAAGGCCGCGACACACCGTCATACGAGGTGAAGCCGCCTCCCAACACAATTTTCCCGTCCGCCTGTAGAATCAACGCGGAAACGAAGCTGTTTGCGCCCAACCCGAAATTGATTGTCGGGTCCACTGTGCCGTCGGGCTTCAGACGGGTAATCCGGCTTCGGGTCACGCCGCTGGCCTGGGTAAACTCACCGCCAAGAAGAATTTTCCCGTCGAGTTGCACGGCAATGGCATACACCGCATCGTTGGCCCCGGCACCGGGAGTGAAGCCGGTGTCCACCGAGCCATTGCTGTTCAACCGGGCAATCCGGTTCAAAGCGGTGCCGTTGACACTGGTAAAGGCTCCCCCCAGCAAAATGCGCCCATCCACCTGAATAGCCAGCGCCCGAACTATCGCATTGGCGCCACTGCCCGGATCAAACGAGGTATCCACAGAACCATTGGCGTTCAGTCGAACAATGCGATTTCGCGGCACGCCATTGAACAACGTGAAATCGCCCGCCACAAGAACCTTGCCATCGGGCTGGATGGCGATGGCGTAAACCGGGCCATTGGCGCCAAGGCCGGGGTTGAAATTCAAGTCCACCATGCCGGTGTCGCTTAAACGGGCGATGCCATTACGCGCAACGCCATTCACAGATGTGAAAGCGCCGCCGATGAGAACATTCGTTCCGTTCACGCGATTCTGCGCCACCGCAAACACATGATTGTTGGCGCCGGCGCCTGGATTGAAGGTGCCATCCAGCGAGCCATCCGCATTGAGTCGGGCAATACCGTTGCGATTGGTGTTGTTCACCATCGTGAACGTGCCCCCGATCAAAATCCGCTTGTCGGACTGAAGTGCGACCGCCCTGACGGAGGTATTCGCCCCAAGCGAGGCTGAGGAAAATTTGGTGTCCAAGGTGCCATCGTCATTGATGCGGGCAATCCTGTTTCGGGTGAATCCGTTCAATGCAGTGAAGTCGCCCCCGACCACAATTTTGCCGTCCTCCTGCAATGCCAGCGCATGGACAAAATTATTGGCGGAAGCCGGACCAAAGGAGGTATCCAGCGACCCAGCGGGCTCGTTAAAGGTTTCGTCGTCCACGATGGTCAAAATGGCCGTAGCCGGAGCCCCCAATTGGCCGGATGGATTCACCCCGGAAAGCTGCAAAGTCAGGAATCGGTTTCCATCCTCCAACGGGTTATCCTGAATCCGCACGTCAAATGTCTTGGACATTTCCCCAGGGCCGAAAATCAAGGTGCCCGACGTCGGCGTATAATGTGATGTGTTTGCCGTGCCGTTGATAGTCTGGAAATTCACCGAAACGGTCTGAGCGAAACCGTTGGTCCGTGTCACCATGACGGTCGCCCATCCGGCATTTTCATTCACTTTGAAGGTGCCCGAAATGAATTGAACAGTGCCAAAAAAATCATCGTCTACAATGGTTAACGTCGCTGTAGCCTGCAACCCGAGCGCGTTCGGAACCGAAGGATTAAACAAATGCAGGCCGACCGTTTCATCCCCCTCGACAACCCCGTCGTCCAAGATGCGAACCGTGAATGTCTTGGGTGTGTTGTCACCGGAATTCCAGGTCAGCACGCCATTGGTCGCCACATAATCATTGCCCGCGATGGCCGTCAGGTTGCTTGTGGCAAATTGAACCGACAAAACCCCGAGGCTGCCGCCGGTGCGCGTCACCGTGATGGTTGCCGTTAAGCCGGATTCATCTGCCTTGTAGAGGGCTTCACTGAATTGAACTCGGCCGGAAAGCAAATCGTCGTCAATCACGGTCACCACAGCGTTGCTCAACCCGAGGCTGGCTCCACCGGTCGGATTGTACAAACGCAAATTAATGGTCTCATCCTGCTCGATAACGGAGTCGTTAATAATGGGAATGGTAAAGGTGCGGTTGGTCACGCCTGGACCAAATGTTAAAGTTCCGGCCCTGGCCGTATAATCCTGGCCTGAGCGCGCCGTTCCATCGCTGGTCTCATACCGGACGGTCACCGTCCCGGAACTGCCTTCGGTCCTCACAACAGTGATCGTTGCATTGGTGGCGTTTTCGTTTACCGCGTAGCTTGCCGAACTGAAGCTTAATTTGCCCGGCAGTGAATCCCTGTCCACAATGGTGAGCGTGGCCTTGGAACGTCCCAAGGCAACCCCTAAAGGCATGTTTTGGCCACCCAAGGAGAACCAGTCAATGCTGTGGGGGGCGACCAATTCCAAGCCAAGACTTTCATCCCCCTCAATGATTCCATCTATGGCAATATCCACAAACACGTCGTCAAAACCGGAGGGAACGCTTTGTCCATTAATATTCACAGTGGCATTGTTTGGACCCGATATGCCGTCACTGATCATTCTCGTATTATTAATCCCCAGTGTGTTGATCGATGATCTCCAAAAGGGATTGCCATAGCGTGCGGCATCAAACGAAAAATCCGCACCGGGCTCCGCCACGCCAGGCCCAGACGAAAAAGGCCTGACAGCAATCGCGGCGGCCACGGTTCCCAAATCCCCATTCCGCCGGGCTAGAGTGATATAGGTGCCGAAACCGTTTTCATCACCAGTATAGCTGTCCGATTCAAATCCAATATTACCAGGCCCTCGTATCTCTCCACCTACCAAACGGGCAATATTCATACGGGGACGGACATCAGTTCGGGCTGTCCCCCCCCCTCCTCTGGAAAATGAACCGCCAATTAACACGCCACCATCATTTTGGACACCCACGCCAAACACAAATGGGCGCGGGCTGCTGTCCGAGTCGAAATAAATGTTATGCAGCCCGTCGAATTCATTATGGGCCGTGTCCAGAATGGTCGTATCCACCAATCCATCCGAGTAAAGACGGCAGATGCCGCGTCGCACCGTGCCATTCACCCTGGTAAACATGCCGCCAATGAAAATTCGGCCGTCATTTTGAAGCTCAATGGCATAGACCGTGTCGTTCGCGCCGGTGCCGGGATTAAACGTCAAATCCAATGACCCGTCTGTGTTCAACCGGGCAATGGCTCGCCGCTCCCTCAGGTCCACAGTTCTGAATGCGCCGCCCAAAAGAATGCGTCCGTCATTCTGTATTTTCAGCGCAAAGACAGTGTCATCGGCTCCTCCACCGGGCTCGAAAGTGGCGTCCACCGCGCCGGAAGGTGTTAACCGGGCGACACCGCTTCTGGGGGCAGCGGCTACGGAAACAAATTCGCCGCCAATAATTATCGAGGTATCCGATTGTGCGGCCACCGCGAACACGGGACCGTCGGGCCCCGTCCCCGGGTCAAACGCCGTGTCGAGCGAACCGTCCGGATTCAACCTGGCCACGTTCACCCGGTTGGTGCCGTTGACGGTTGTAAAATCGCCGCCAATAATAATTTTCCCATTAGGATCCACGGCCACTGCCCAAACAATGCCATCCACGCCCGTGCCGGGCTTGAACGAGGTGTCCACGCTGCCGTCGGGGTTCAATCGCGCAATGCCGCCTCGAAACAGGCCGTTGAATGAAGTGAACCCCCCGCCGACGATTACTTTGCCATCGGTTTGCAGCGCTAAACTGGAGATAAAGCCATCCGCGCCCGACCCAGGGTTGAAGGTCGTGTCCAACTGTCCGTTAAAGTTCATCCGTGCGATGCGATTCCTGGGCGTGGTGTTGAATGAGGTAAATTCCCCGGCAATGACGGTCTTTTGATCGGGTTGCAC
>CALJZV010000180.1 GCA_937983475.1 uncultured Verrucomicrobiales bacterium | reverse complement strand
CGACACCCCCCTTGTCTTTTATTTTACCGAGAGCATGGTTTCTGGCCTGTTTGCTGTGCGCCACAGCCCCGGACACTCATGGGCAAACCACCACGCCGCCCAATCAGCCGCCGGTTATCCAGTGGGTTCAGCCGGGAAACCAGTCAGTTTTTCCGGGGCCGACCAATGTCCTTTTGGTGGCTGAAGCTTCAGACCCCGACGGCGTGCTCCGGCGCGTGGAGTTTTTCAAGGGCAGCGCTCTGCTGGGATCCGTCCCCGGGCAAGAAAACGGTCATGTTTACAATTTCACCTGGACCAACGCGCAGCCGGGTACTTACACCCTGACCGCTCGCGCGGTGGATTTTTACGAAGCCAGGGCCACCTCCGCGCCAGTCACCATCGTCATCAGCGGGAACAGCACGGCGCTTCCGTCGGTCAATGTTTTCGCCATCGATGCCGAGGCGCGCGAAGGCGGCACCTCCAGCAACCTGGCCACCAATACCGGCACGTTTAAGTTCACGCGCACCGGAAGCACCAACGCGCCCCTGACTCTTCAATACGAACTTGGAGGCACAGCACAGAACGGCGCCGACTACCAGACGCTGCCAGAATCCTTCACCATTCCTGCGGGTGCTCTCCACGCATATTTGTTGGTGGTTCCGGTGGATGATTCCCTGATCGAGGGCGACGAAACGGTGGTGATCACCCTGCGAACAAACTTCGCTTATGTCCTGGGCAGCAACCGCACTGCAACAGTGACGATCAAGGACAACGATGCGCCGCCGCCCAACCAGCCTCCGACGGTCTGGATCATCAACCCCACCAACCAGGCCGTAGTTCCCGCGGGCACTAACCTTCTCATCCAGGCGCACGCCAGTGATCAGGATGGGTGGATTCACACGGTTGAATTTTTCCATGGAGAAACCAGTTTGGGCACGGTCACCAACAATCCGCTGGTGCTGGCGCCGACAGTTCCCTTCAGCATCACCTGGTCCAACGTGCCGCCAGGCACTCACATGCTTCGCGCCAAGGCCACGGACAATCAGGGAGCCATCCGCTTATCGGAACCGGTGACGATGATAGCCCAACAACCGCCTCCGCCGGTGCGGCCCGTGGTCAGCATCCGGGCGATTGATTCCGAGGCCTCCGAGGGCAGTTCCAGCGCGGCCAACGTCAATTGGGCCATCTTTGAAATCTCCCGCGCGGAAAACACCAACGTGACACTGACCGTTCACTACTCGGTCGGCCGCACGGCTTCCAACGGCGTGGATTATGAGCAACTCAGCGGCTCGGTGACGATTCCAGCGGGTGTGATTTCAGCCAAGGTGTTCATCAAGCCGGTGGACGACACCCTGGTTGAGGATGACGAATCGGTGGTGCTTTCCATCAAGGAACCGGTCTGCGCCACCACTCAACCGGTGTCCTCCGAGTGTTACCTCATTGGAACACCCCGTGAGGCCGTTGCCGTCATCCGTGACAACGATCCGGTCAATCAACCACCCTCGGTTCATATTCAGTCGCCGGCCAATAACGCGGTGTTTTACGGGCCTCTTCAACTTCCCATTGAGGCGACGGCGACGGATGCGGATGGGCACGTGACTCGCGTGGACTTTTTCGCCGGCACCCTGCTGCTGGGCGGCGACACGACGCCACCCTTCGGCATCATCTGGAGCAACGCGCCTCCAGGCACCCACTCGCTCACCGCCCGGGCCACCGACAACAACGGTGCCGTGCGCCATTCCGAACCGGTCAAAGTCACCATCCGCTCGGCAAATGAAATTGCCTTTGTGCGGCGCCAGTTGCCGCTCTGGTATGTGCCCGGTGTGAAGCTGGTGGTTTACCTGCGCGCCGAACCGAAAACCAATGTGCTCTCCTGCGCGGTGGAGGATTTGCCTCCCTCAGGCTGGACCGTTGGCGCGGTCTCGACCGGCGGTTCTTTCAATCCGGCGGATGGCAAAGTCAAGTTCGGCCCGTTCGCCGACAATCTTCCGCGCACACTGACCTATGAGGTGACGCCGCCGACTGGCGAGCAGGGCGAAAAACGGTTTGCGGGCATTGCCGTGGCCGACGGGCAACCGTCGCCAGTGGTCGGTGCGTCCGTTGTCGTTTCTGCACCGCCCCATCCTGCGGATCGCAGCCCGGCCGACTTTTCAATGACTTTGGAGGAATTAAACCACTATGCCTCGGCATGGAAACTGTGTGAAAAATGGACCGTTTCGCCCAATCCTATTCCCGTGAATTATTTGACGCGCGCCGGCTATCTCCACGCCAGCGGCGAAATGTACCGCATCAGCACGAGCTTCCCGACACCGGTGCCGCCGCTCCTTTGGGTTTCCAGTGCCAACTCGGAAGCCACCCTTGCCGGGACGGCGTCCAGCGAAACGCCCTGGGTAACCAACAGCGTGGGCAGCGCCGTGTCAGTCATGCCGACAAATTACGCGGTGGGCGTGACATTTGCCGTGACGATCCATGTGACGCCGTCGGCAGGCGTGCGGGCCTAT
The DNA here is from genome assembly GCA_937983475.1 of uncultured Verrucomicrobiales bacterium. Lineage (GTDB taxonomy): Bacteria > Verrucomicrobiota > Verrucomicrobiia > Limisphaerales > JACDHS01 > CALJZV01. Next base: position 1,627 of record CALJZV010000180.1, on the reverse strand, counting down.
GCGGTGGAGGAGCGTCCGCCCAAGGGATGGCAGGTCAGCAGTATCAGCCACGGGGGGGTGTTTTGTCCGGTCACGGGCAAAATCCGCTGGGGCCTGTTCCTGGACAACGCGCCGCGCGCCTTGAATTATGTTGTTGCTGCCGTGGCCACCAACGCGCCTTCGCAGGCGCAGTTCTCCGGCGTGGCCTCCTTCAACGGAATTAACGTACCTGTCACCGGTCAGCGCATCGTGCGCCGGACATCCAGCACCAGCACCGACCCGAAACTCGAGCCGGTAAAACTGCTGTCCACAGGCGACCGGCTGCTGACCTTCACCGGCGATCCCGGCGTCTGCTACGTGATCGAGGGCACCAGCGACTTTGTGAGCTGGACTCCCATCGAGGTGCTGCTCAACAACGACGGCGCGCTCCAATACATCGACCTCTCCACCAACGACGTGTTCCGCTTTTACCGCGCCGTGCCCAAGCCGCAGGAGCCGTGACCGCAGGTCATTTCAAGAATTCCAGCCGATCCGGACGCGAATAGATGTTCATCCGGTTGCCCCGCAAAAAGCCGACGAGTGTTTGGCCGCCTTCGCGGGCAAAATCCACCGCGAGCGTCGAGGGCGCCGAGACCGCGCAGACTATTGGGAGGCTTGCTGCCAGCGCCTTCTGCATGATCTCAAACGACGCCCGGCCGCTGACCATGAGGATGTGCCTGGAAAACGGCAACAGCCCGTGGAGCAGCCCGTGCCCAAGCACTTTGTCCACAGCGTTGTGGCGCCCCACGTCCTCGCGCAACACCAGCAGCTTTCCTGACAAATCAAACACCGCCGCCGCGTGGAGCCCGCCCGTGCGCTCAAACGTCGCCTGGGCCTGGCGCAATCGTTCAGGCAATTGCAGGAGCATTTCGGCGGACACCTTGGCCCTTGATCGACTGCGGGGAAAATGTAACCGCACTGCGTCAATGGTTGCCTTGCCGCAGAGGCCGCAACTGGACGAAGCGAACACATGGCGGGTGAGCTGCTTTAAATTGATCGAAACATCCGGCGCAAGGAACACGTTGACGACGTTCGCTGGATTGCGCGGATGCGGCTCAATTTTGTGAATCTGCGCGGCGCTTTTGATCAGTCCCTCGCTGACCAGAAATCCCGCGGCCAGTTCGGCGTCATGGCCCGGCGTGCGCATGGTCACGCTTATGGGATGGTTATCCACGCGAATCTCCAGCGGCTCCTCGACGGCCAATTCATCGGCGCGCTGCCGGACATTCGCGCCTTGTTGCCACTGGTGGATTTGCTCTGTCTTCGAAGATTTCACGTTGATGGAAAATGAACCGCAATGGACAGTGGCCATTGAGCGGCGGCGGCGTCAATGCCATGTTTTCACCGAGCAATCAGCGGTTAATTAAAGCTTGCTTCAACGGGAAGATGAATTCCACTTTCTGCCAGCAAATGACAACCGAGAACCAATCCACCGCGCCAGGCGTCCCAGACTCCGGAAACATCGCTCCGTCCGATTTCATTCGCGATATCGTGGCCGCCGACCTGAAGGCCGGGCGTCACGCCAGGATTCACACGCGGTTTCCGCCCGAGCCCAACGGCTACCTGCACATCGGCCACGCCAAGAGCATCTGCCTGAACTTCGGCATCG
>CALJZV010000179.1 GCA_937983475.1 uncultured Verrucomicrobiales bacterium | reverse complement strand
CGGGCCGACGGGCGAACTGCACATGGGCCTGTAGCGTGCCGCCCTTGGGCGGCACGCCGCTCCAAACATGCACCCGACGTGGATTGCGGTCGACGGGTCGGGAAGAACCGGCGGCCTGGTGGACGATGTGCTGTTCAGCGGACGGACGTGTCGCGCAGCGCTGGATGCCATCAACGATTTCGGCCGCCCGGTCCGCATCCAACTGGCCGTGTTGATTGACCGGGGCCATCGCGAGCTTCCCATCAAGGCCGACTTTGTCGGCAAAAACGTGCCCACCTCCCCCACTGAGAAAGTAATCGTTCTCATGAAGGAGGAAGGCGGCGAAGATCGAGTCATTCTCCAAAAACCATGAGCTGGCACCGAAAACACCTTCTGGACATTGAATCGCTTTCCGCCGAGGAGATCACCACGGTGCTGGACACGGCCCGGGCCTTCAAGGCAGTCGGCGAGCGAGCCATCAAGAAAGTGCCCGCACTGCGCGGCAAAACCGTGGTCAATCTGTTCGTGGAGCCATCCACCCGAACACGCATCAGTTTTGAGCTGGCGGCCCAGCGGCTGTTGGCGGATGTCATCAACTTCACCGCTGCGGCATCGTCTTTAAAAAAGGGGGAGACCCTCCAGGAAACCGCACGCAATCTGGAAGCGCTCAATGCCGACATCATCATCATTCGCCACAGCGCCAGCGGGGCGCCTCATTTTCTCTCCAGATTTCTCCATGCCAGCGTCATCAATGCGGGCGATGGCGCGCATGAGCACCCCACGCAGGCATTGCTCGACACCTTCACGGTCCGGGAAAAGAAAGGGAAAATCGCCGGGCTGAACGTGACCATCCTTGGGGACATTCTTTACAGCCGTGTCGCGCGGTCCAACATCTGGGCGCTGACGAAGCTGGGGGCCAACGTGACCTTGTGCGGGCCGCCGACTTTGGTGCCCAAGGTGTTCGAAAAAATGGGCTGCCGCGTGACGCACAATTTTAGCGAAGCGATTGCCAATGCCGACGTGATCAACCTGTTGCGCATCCAACACGAGCGGCAGCGCAAAACGATGTTTCCCAGCCTTGGAGAATACACCAGCCTGTTTGGCCTTACTAAAGCGCGCATGGAGCAGACCAAGGAAGATGTGATGATCATGCATCCGGGGCCTATTAACCGTGGGGTCGAAATTGACAGCGAAATTGCCGACTGCAACCGCTCGGTCATTCTCGAACAAGTGACCAACGGCCTGGCGGTTCGCATGGCCGTGCTGTTTCTGGTCAGCGGCGGCAAGGGGCCGCAGGAGGTCGCCGCTTAAATGCCCGAAATCCTCAAAAGCTATTTCTGGGTGGGCTTGGGCAGCGCCTTGGGGGGCATGGGAAGATTCTGGCTGTCCGGCGTGGTGGCGCAGCGCTTTGGGGAAACTTTTCCTTGGGGCACGATGGCGGTAAACGTCTCCGGCTCCTTTGTCATCGGGATCTTCGCTTCTCTGACTGCTCCGGATGGCAAATGGCTTGTGGCCTTTGTGGCGGTTACACGACGTTCTCCTCCTTCAGCATTCAGACGTTGAATCTTATACGCGACGGCCAAGGGCTTCATGCAGCGCTCAACGCGGTGTTGTCGGTTGTTTTATGCCTGGTGGCGGTATGGGCGGGCTTTGTGTGCGCCCAAGCCCTGAATCGGTAAGGAAGTGAAAATAAAAAAGGCTGCCGGTGAAGGCAGCCTTTAAAAAGAAACACCTTATTTTACTTGCGACGGCGCAGCGCAAACAGCGCCACGACAGCCCCCAAACCGGCGAACGCGTAAGTCGAGGGTTCCGGAATGGCCACAAAGAAGAAATTCTCCGCACCATCGCTGGAATTCAAAATCATGTCCGGCTCCAGGATGAACATGCCGACGCGGTTCAGCGGGTTGCCAAAGAAGCTGTTAAATTCGGCTTCCGAAAGCTGAATGTTGAACAGCCATCCTGCGGTTCCCGTGCCGGGCGCGACTGCAGGCAGGACAACCCCGCTCACTGGCGCCACATACGTGGCGTCGAAAAACGAGCCGAAATTATTCGGATCTGTGTAAAAACGCACGGTGAAGTCATTCAGCGTGATTTCCCGAGGCGGCGGACCAACGCTCTCGTTGATGTTGAGCACCAAACCGAAGTTGAAGCGGTCGATGCCGCTGCCCAACAATTCGTCCGCCGTGCGCGTCATGCTCGATGCCGTGGCATTTCCGCCCAGAACATCCAAGCCCGAGCCATCCAACAGGACAGAACCCCATTCGGTGTCATCGTTCTGCACGGTCAAAACATTGAAAATGGCTCCAAATCCGGTGCCGCTGGCATCCACGGAATTTGTGCTGAAGCCCACTGAAGCAGCGTGCAAAACGGCATTATTGAAGAAAAGCGAAGCGCTAACCACGGCCAGAAGGGCCGCTTGCCGGTAAAATGAGGTGAGCTTTTTCATAACAGTTATGAGTTTACCCCTTTTTCAAGGTTTCGGTCAATTAAAAGGACCCTGTTTTCCTGATTTAATTTCCCAAGCCACCGTTGTAGCAACGATTTGCAGGGCTATCGAGAGCCTTTGAATCCAAGCCGCTTGCGGTTTTTCCAAAGGTCCTTGGGCTTGAAAATACCCTCCGGTGTGATGATGCCGGTGATTAATTCCGGCGGGGTTACATCGAATCCGGGATTCCGGGCGCTGCTGCCCGGGTTGGCCACGCGAATGGTGCGGCGTTCCTTGTCCACAGTCACACCCCATGCCCCCAGCACTTCGCTGGCGTGGCGCTCCTCAATAGGAATGTCCATCCCGGACTTCAGGTTCCAGTCGATGGTCGAAAGCGGAATGGCCACGAAAAAAGGAATCTTGTGCCGCTTGGCCAAAACCGCCTTGGTGTAGGTGCCAATTTTGTTGGCCACCTCTCCTGTGCGCCCCAAGGTGCGGTCGCTGCCGACGATGACCAGGTCAATCTCGCCCCGCTGCATGAGATGTCCTGCGGCATTGTCGGCAATGATGTCGTGCGGGATCTTTTGCTGGGCCAATTCCCATGCGGTCAAGGTCGCGCCTTGGCAACGGGGACGGGTTTCGTCGCAAAAAACATGAAATTTTTTCCCGGCCTTTTGAGCGGCATAAAGGGGAGCTGTCGCGGTGCCGACATCCACAAAGGCCAGCCATCCCGCGTTGCAGTGGGTAAGTATGCGCATGCGGTTGCGGACGAGCTTGACGCCATGCTTTCCAATGGCTTCGCAGTGTTCCACGTCTTCATCGGCAAAAGCCTGCGCTGCCTCCAAAGCGATTTTTTTCTTTTCAGCCACGGTTTTCCCCGCATCCATCGTGGCGCGCACCTGATCCATCGCGTTGACCGGGTCCACGGCCGTCGGGCGGGCATTTTTCAAAGTCAGATACACCACGTCCAGGTAGCGGTTGAACCGGGCTGCGCTGTCGCCAACAAAGGCCCTGGCGCCCTGTGCCAGCCCGTAAGCGGCGGTCGCGCCGATGGCGCCGGCGCCGCGTACAACCATGTCCTTGATGGCCTTGGCGGTTTCGCGGTAGGTAGCGCTGGTGACTATCCGAAAATTGTGCGGCAGCAGGCGCTGCTCAATGAGGCAAACCCGGTTGCGTTTGGAGTCAAACCAGACAGTGCGGAAATGCTGGCTGCGGCCGCGAACGGTGACATTCATAGTTATATTTTACCAAAAGATGTCCCGATTCCCGAGAGTCAACCTTGGCTGTTGACCTTGCGGTAACGCAACAGACGCAGCTTTGCGCGTATTTTCTTATAGCAGGGATTCAGGCGCAGGTTACGAAGATCCGGATCGCGGGACATCCACTTGAAATCCCGGTAGCCCAGTTCCAGCGCCCGCTCCAATGCCGCCGCCGCCAATTCAAAGCGTTCGGACAGGGAATAACTACAGGCCAGGTTATAATAAACCAGCGGATCGTCGGGGCGCAGGCGGGAAAGCTGCTCATCCACTTCCAGCCCTTTTTCCACCATGCCGCGCCGGGTGTAATCGTCTCCCAAAATCTGCAAAGCCTCCACAAATTCAGGGTCGCGCCGCAACACGCCCTCCAGAAATGCGATCTCAATATCGAGGTCCCGTTGCTCCTGGCGCGTTAGCTTTTTGCGAAGCGTGTTTTTAGGCATACGGATGATACTGATTTATCGCTAAGTTTTACCCCGATGTCGAACAAATTTCCGTTCGAAGAGCGGCTTTTTTTCGAGAAACATTTGAAAAACAACCGAAATGGAACAGTGTGACTTTTAATTAGCCAAAAGGCTGGTCCGCCTAAATCACCACACCCCTTTAAATCACTCCGTTTGTCCAGCGTGGTTGCCTTGGCTCACAGCCGTGTTCCTCAACCATATTTGGCACACAAGGTGTGACAGAATTATTAAAATCGCGTCAGAATGGCTCACATCAAATCAAGGCAAAGGGTTTATAAATACTTATAAGTGCTTTTCCGAAAGACTTTTATAAATCTTTGTTCCCCGTGGTATTCGCATTGCTCCTTAGAAATCAGGATTTTTAAAACCTTTTAAAATTTTATGGCAAAAGTACTCGGAATTGATTTGGGCACGACCAACTCCTGCATGGCTGTCATGGAAGGCGGGGAGCCGGTGGTGCTGGAAAACTCGGAAGGCAAACGCACCACGCCGTCGGTCGTGGCGTTCTCAAAAAGCGGCGAGCGGCTGGTGGGCGAGGCCGCCAAGCGCCAGGCTGTCACCAACCCCCGCAACACCGTTTACTCTGTCAAGCGCTTCATGGGCCGCAAATTTGACGAGGTCCAGGAGGAGCTGAAACGCGTCCCTTACAAGGTGGTCAAGGCCGCCAACGGCGATGCCGCCGTGGAAGTCGAAGTGGACGGCAAGCCCAAGCAGTTTACCCCCCCGGAAATTTCCGCGATGATTCTCGGCAAATTAAAGGCCGACGCCGAAATGCGCCTTGGCGAAAAAATCACCCAAGCGGTCATCACTGTTCCGGCTTACTTCAACGACTCCCAGCGCCAGGCCACCAAGGACGCCGGCAAGATCGCTGGGCTGGAAGTGCTGCGCATCATCAACGAGCCGACGGCCGCTTCGCTGGCCTACGGTCTCGACAAAAAGAAGGACGAGGAAATCGCCGTTTACGATTTAGGCGGCGGCACGTTCGATATTTCCGTCCTGGAGATCGGCGACGGCGTCTTTGAAGTAAAGGCCACCAACGGCGACACTCACTTGGGCGGCGACGACTGGGACAATCGCATCATGGACTGGATTCTCGATGAATTCAAAAAGGAGCAGGGGATGGATTTGCGCAAGCAGCCCGACGCGTTGCAGCGCATCAAGGAAGAGGCCGAGAAGGCCAAAATCGCGCTTTCCAGCTCGCAGCAGTATGAAATCAACCTGCCGTTCATCACGGCGGATGCGAGCGGACCCAAGCACATCAGCACCAAGCTGACCCGCTCCAGGATGGAGCAGATCTGCGACGACCTGTTCGAGCGCACCATCGCCCCCGTCAAAGCCTGCTTGAAGGACGCCGACCTCGGCGCTGACAAGATTGACGAACTGGTGCTCGTCGGCGGCATGACCCGCATGCCCCGCGTCGTGGAAGTCGCCAAGTCGCTCGTCAACAAGGTGCCCCATCAGGGCGTGAATCCCGACGAAGTCGTGGCGGTCGGCGCGGCGATTCAGGCCGGCGTGCTCAAGGGCGAAGTCAAGGACGTGCTTCTGCTCGACGTCACCCCGCTCTCGCTCGGCATTGAAACCCGCGGCGGCGTGTTCACGCGGCTCATCGAGCGCAACACAACCATTCCGACGCGCAAATCGGAGATTTTCTCCACAGCCAGCGACAATCAACCCGGCGTGGAAATTCACGTATTGCAGGGCGAGCGACCGATGGTGCATGGCAACAAGACCATCGGCAAATTTCATTTGGACGGCATTCCGCCCGCGCCGATGGGCATGCCGCAGATCGAGGTCACGTTCGACATTGACGCCAACGGCATCCTGCACGTCAGCGACAAGGACCTTGGCACCGGCAAGGAGCAGAAAATCACCATCACCGCCAGCAGCGGCCTCTCCAAGGACGAGATCGAGAAGATGCGCAAGGACGCCGAACTGCACGCCGAGGATGACAAAAAGAAGCGCGAGGAAATTGAAACCCGCAACGAGGCGGACAATGCCGTCTATCGCAGCGAGAAAATGCTTAAGGACAACGCCGACAAAATCTCGTCCGAGTCCAAGAGCAAGATCGAGGGCGCTGTCAACGAAGTGAAAGAAGCGCTCAAGGGCAGCGACACCGCCGCGATCAAATCGGCCTCGGAAAAATTGAACGCCGCCTGGCAGGAAGTTTCCGCCGAACTTTACAAAGCCGCCGCCGAACAAGCCAAAGCCGGCCAGGCTGGCGCTGGTCCTCAACCAGGCCCGGACTCCGAACCGAAAACCGAAGCCGACGAGAAGAAGAAGGACGAGGGTCCAATCATCGACGCCGAAGTGGTGGATGAAAAGAAATAGCTAAGAGGCAGGTTCACAGGAGATTGGCCATGAAAACCATCATTATTGAATGGCGTCATTTGGATCAGAGCGGCGACACTTGCGACCGCTGCTCGGACACGGGCAGCGCTCTTCGGCAAATGATCGCAGCCATGCAACAGGCGTGTCCGCAAAACGGTTATCTCGTTCAGTTCGTGGAAGTCAAGCTGCCGCCAAGCCAGGTCCATCAATCCAACTCCATCTTTGTGAACGGTGTCCCCGTGGAACATCGCCTCCAAGGAGCGCGAGCCTCCAAATCAAGCTGCGGAAGCTGCTCGGATTTGATTGGAAAACCAACCGCCTGCCGAACCATTGAGTTCCGGGGCGCAAAACATGAAGTCATCCCTGCGGAATTGGTCTATGCGGCGGCCTGCATGGAAGTCGGCTGCGACTGCGGCCTTCGTTTCGGAAAAAATTAGGAAAACTTTCCCGTCCGCGAGTGCGGCGGGGTCTCTTGATTCGTTAACAAATCAGAAAAACAGGAAAAAAAACAAAACTATGGCACTCAATGTGAAACCAATCGGCGACCGCGTCCTCGTGGAACCCGCCGAGGAAAAAGAAGTCAAAAAGGGCGGCATCATCATCCCGGACACCGCCAAGGAAAAGCCCCAGGAAAGCATCGTCGTGGCGCTGGGCACCGGCAAAACCGACGAAAACGGCAAGAAAGTCCCCTTTGAAGTCAAGAAGGGCGACCGCGTGCTCGTCAGCAAATATGGCGGCACGGAAATCAAAATTGACGGCAAGGAGTACAAGATTCTCAGCTCCGACGACATTCTCGCCGTCATCGAATAATTGGAAGCGACAGGCGCTGGGCGGGAGGCCATGGGAACAAGCCTGTAGCCGACAGCCAAGAGCCGTAGCCCGAAACTCAAAACTTAAAATTTAAAACTTAAAACTCTTAAAAAATATGGCAGCAAAACAACTCGTATTCGATGAAGTTGCGCGTCAGTCCCTGTTGAAGGGCGTGCAGAAACTCGCCAAGGCCGTCACCGCCACCCTCGGCCCCAAAGGCCGCAACGTGGTGCTCGACAAAAAATTCGGCTCCCCGACCGTGACCAAGGACGGCGTCACTGTCGCCAAGGAAATCGAACTGGAAGACCCCTATGAAAACATGGGCGCCCAGATGGTCCGCGAAGTGGCCAGCAAGACCAGCGACACCGCTGGCGACGGCACCACCACCGCGACCGTCCTGGCCGAAGCCATCTACCGCGAAGGCCTCAAGTACGTGACCAGCGGCGCCAACCCGATCGGCATCCAACGCGGCATCCAGAAAGCCGTGGACGCCGCCACCGAGCAGCTCGCCAAGATCGCCAAGAAGGTCAAGGACAAGGAGGAAATCAAGCAGGTCGCCACCGTTTCCGCCAACTGGGACACCACCATCGGCGAAATCATCGCCGACGCCATGGACAAGGTCGGCAAGGACGGCACGATCACCGTTGAAGAAGCCAAGTCCATCGAAACCACCCTCGACGTGGTCGAAGGCATGCAGTTCGACAAGGGGTACCTCTCACCTTATTTCGTCACCAACGCCGAGACCATGGAATGCAAGCTGGAGGACGCCTACATCCTGATTTTCGAGAAGAAGATCAGCAACCTGAAGGACATGCTCCCGCTGCTCGAAAAAGTGGCCAAGGTCGGCAAGCCCCTGTTGATCATCGCTGAGGAAGTCGAAGGCGAAGCGCTGGCGACCCTCGTGGTCAACAAGCTGCGTGGCACCTTGAATGTTTGCGCCGTCAAGGCCCCTGGCTTCGGCGATCGCCGCAAGGCCATGTGCGAAGACATCGCGATCCTCACTGGTGGCAAGTTCATCAGTGAAGACCTCGGCATCAAGCTCGAGAGCATCGGCCTCGAAGATTGCGGCCGCGCCAAGACCATCGTTGTGGACAAGGAAAACACCACCATCGTCGAAGGCAACGGCAGCTCCAAGGACATCCAGGGCCGCGTAAGCCAGATTCGCCGCCAGATCGAGGAAACCACCTCCGATTACGACCGCGAAAAACTACAGGAACGCCTGGCCAAGCTCGCCGGTGGCGTGGCCGTCATCAATGTCGGCGCTGCGACCGAAACCGAGATGAAGGAAAAGAAAGCCCGCGTCGAGGACGCCCTGCACGCGACCCGCGCTGCGGTGGAAGAAGGCATCGTTCCTGGCGGTGGCGTGGCTCTGCTCCGCACCCTTTCGGCCATCGAAAACGTCAAACTCAGCGATACCGACGAACAAATCGGCGTCGAGATCGTCAAGAAAGCCGTTGAAGCGCCCCTCCGCGCCTTGGCGTTGAATGCCGGCGTCGAAGGCTCGCTCATCGTGCAGGAAGTCAAGCGCCGCAAAGGCAACGAAGGCTACAATGTCGCCACTGGCGAATACGTGGACCTCGTCAAGGCCGGCGTCGTGGACCCGAAGAAAGTGACGCGCTCTGCCCTGCAGAACGCCAGCTCCATCGCGGGCCTCCTGCTCACGACCGAGTGCCTGATCACCGAAGTGCCCGAGAAGGAAAAGCCCGCTCCCGCGGCGCCTCACGGCCACGGCGGCATGGACTACTAAGTCCAAACTTTCGGAGGAACTGAAGAAACGCGAACTCCGCTGGTGATAACCAGCGGAGTTTTTACTTTCTTGCCGTGTAAAGCTTGCTT
>CALJZV010000178.1 GCA_937983475.1 uncultured Verrucomicrobiales bacterium | reverse complement strand
GGTTTTTTGAAGGTGCCTAGCTTTACTTCGTAGTCGTTGCGGGTGTCGAGCAACGTCACCGGGCGCCCCTGGTCGAGCCACTCCTTTAGGGTCTTGGCGGGGAGCTTGGGTGAAGTGCGGCTGCCCGGTTCGATGCCCGCGACGCCAAAGGCGATGATTTCCTTTTTGATGCGGACGAGCATCCGGTTGAACGGTTGGTGGTCGCTGTGGCTGATTTTGGGCTCCAAATCGGCCAAGCCCGGCAGTTGGCGCAACTCTGAAAGGAGCAAATGGATTTTTTCAGGCGCTCCAGCCACAAACAAATTGATGCCCTCGGTGCTGAGCAGGATGGTGCCTTTGAGCTCCCAGCGCTTGCACAGGACCATCAACCGCTGACGGAGCGACCGAAGATTGTCGAGCGGAACAAACTTGTAGGCGGCGATGTTGGTGATGTTGGTGATATTCGGCATCAAACGGAGTTAGAATACGGCAATAGCGGCTTCATGCCAGCTTGCATTGAGCCGCAATGCCGGTGTGAAAAGCAATTTTTACTGGCTATTCGGGGTTAAAATCATTAAATGAGAAGCATGCCCACGCAATCCAAGCCAAAAGCACAAGAAGGCTCATCCAAAGGCCTCATTATCGCAGTCTGCATGGCTGCATTACTGGTGATTATTCTTCTGGCCCGCAGAGAATCCAAGCCCGAGACGGCATCTGAGGGTGACAAATCCGCTAACGCAGCCGCAGCGGTCGCGGAGCGCGACTCCAGAAGGCCTCCAGCACCCGCCACGGAGACCGAGCCGACCGAGGAGGCGCCGGAGCCCGAGAAAAATGGCGAATCCGCCTGGCTGGTGGATGATTTTCGCCTACCGAACAGGTCATGGGAAGGCTACAAGCTGACCGGATTGAAGGTGACCGACCAGGGATTGACTTTGGCGGACGGCGCGGACAAAGGGGTGTTGGAAACCCCGCCAACAGTGCTCAAGCTGCCCAGCTCCACCGTCGCGCCTCTGTGGAAAAAAGAGGGGCCGGATGGATCCTTTAATGTCGAAGTGCGCATCAGCAGCGATGGCCAGAGTTGGAGCCCGTGGTACCCGATTGCCGACACCGGTGACGACATCAACCCCATATATCCTGATGGGACGCCCAATCCCAACTATGGATATGTGCCTGGAGCGCCTTTGAACCTGGGGTTGGTTCTCGTTTCCTTTGTGCAAAAGCGCATCACCTTGACGAAAACCGGGCAGACCATTGAGATGCCCGTTCTCATGGGAACAAGAACCTATCATGGCGATTTTACACTGGGTGAAGGCGTGCAGGCGACCGAGTATCCCCCAGGCCCTCCCGAGCCAGGCGCGGATGCTTCGGGCGGCGGCAATGGCGACGGTGGCACCCAGCCCTGAAATTTTTTCACAGGTTTGGTCCTGTGCGGACACTCAATTGACTCCAACAATCTTTGGCCAAGCCAAAGGTCGTTGGAGTTTTTCATTTTTCCGAAAGGCTCTTGCGTCCCGTAAAGCAAATACATTCAGCCGCTGGTCAGACGGCCGCTGCTCAAAGCGGGATTGACCTTGCCAATGCTACCCCGCTATAAACCGCCCCTCAATTGGCGAGGACCATCGGCTCCCGCCTTGTATGTTTTGCTGAAGCTATTTTGATGAACATGTCGTCCGCAGTTGCCAAACCATGTCTCGCAGTAGTGGTTCCCGTTTACAACGAGGAAAAGACCATCGAGCATGTCCTCGAAACCGTCCTTTCTCAACCGCTCGTCCAGGAGGTCATCGTGGTGGATGACGCCTCCCGTGATGAAACCTGGAAGGCGCTTCAGCCCATCGGCCAGCGCGAACCCCGCATCAAGCTGTTCCGGCATGAGGTCAACCAGGGCAAGGGCGCCGCGTTGCGCACCGGTATTTCCAAGGTGACCGCGCCGCTGGTGATTGTCCAGGACGCCGATTTGGAATACGACCCGACGGAGTATTCCATCCTCTGCAAGCCGATTCTGGACGGTAAAGCGGACGTCGTGTTTGGTTCGCGCTTTGCCGGCGCCGGCGCGCACCGTGTTCTTTATTTCTGGCACTCGGTCGGCAACAAGTTTCTTACCATGCTGTCCAACATGGCCACCGACCTCAACCTCACGGACATGGAAACCGGTTACAAAGTGTTTCGCCGGGAAATTATCCAGCGGATTGAGATTGAGGAAAACCGCTTTGGCTTCGAGCCGGAGATCACCGCCAAGGTGGCGAAATTGCGCGTGCGGATTTACGAGGTGCCCATCAGCTATTACGGGCGCACTTACGCCGAGGGGAAAAAAATCGGCTGGAAGGACGGCTTCAGCGCCCTGCGGTGCATCTTTAAGTATAATTTTTTAAGAGGCGCGCCCAGCCAGGGCGCCAGCGGCTCAAAGCATTGAGCGCACCTTGGACAAGAATATCCGCAATTCGGCCGATCGCCATTTCCGATTCACTTCCTCCGCCATGAACAAGGCTTATTTTGTTGCTGGCGACCCGCCGCCCTGCCGCTACATTTTGCTCACGGATGAATAAAAAGTTCGATTCCATCGAAGCGGTGCTGGCCGACATTCGCAAAGGCAAGATGGTGATTGTGGTGGATGATGCCGATCGCGAAAACGAAGGCGACCTCATCATGGCGGCCGAAAAGGTCACGCCCGAGGCGGTCAACTTCATGGCCAAGCACGGGCGCGGATTGATTTGCGCGCCGACCACCACCGAGCGTCTCAAGCAGTTGGGCATCGAGCAGATGGTTTCCCAGAACCGCGACAGCTTCAGCACCGATTTCCAGGTGAGCGTGGACGCCGCCAAAGGCATCACCACGGGCATCAGCGCCGGCGATCGCGCCCGCACGATTCAGATCATGGCCGACCCGACGGCGGTGCCGGAAGACCTGGCCCAGCCTGGGCACGTGTTTCCGCTGCGGGCCAAGCCCGGCGGCGTGCTCCAGCGCGCGGGCCACACGGAAGCAGCCGTGGATTTGGCGCGCCTTGCCGGCGCCCGGCCCATCGGCGTCATTTGCGAAATCATGAGTGACGACGGCTCGATGGCGCGGTTGCCGGAACTGATGCGCCTGGCCAAAAAGCACAAACTGAAAATCTGCACCATCGAGGACCTGATCGAATTCCGCCGCACGCGGGAAAAGCTGGTGGAACATATCGAAACCGTCCGGATGCCGACCGATTACGGCGACTTTGACCTGCATCTCTACCGTTCCAAACTCGACGGGCAGCATCACCTGGCCCTGGTCAAAGGCAAGGTCTCCGGGCAAAAAAACGTGCTGGTGCGCGTTCACAGCGAATGCCTCACCGGCGATGTGTTCGGATCGCGGCGGTGCGATTGCGGTCCGCAGTTGCACCAGGCCATGCGGCAGATTTCGGAGGCGGGCAGGGGAGTGATTGTTTACATGCGCCAGGAAGGGCGCGGCATCGGGTTGGCTCCAAAAATCCAGGCTTATAAACTCCAGGAAAACGGCCTGGACACTGTGGAGGCAAACCTGAAGCTGGGTTTTCCAATGGACCTGCGCGAATATGGTTTGGGCGCGCAAATTCTCGCCGATTTGGGGCTCAAGACCATCTGCCTGTTGACCAACAACCCCAAGAAAGTGGTTGGGCTGGAGGGGTACGGGCTGGAAATCATCAAGCAGATGCCCATCAAAATTAAGCCCAATCCGCACAATGAAAATTACCTCAAGGCAAAGCGGGAAAAACTCGGCCACTTGATTTGAGGCGCTTCTTGGAAGGTCGCGCAAGCTGCGGTTTATTTATTCAAGGCCAGGGGCTCTTCGCAGGCGCCTCGCTCAATCGGATCCGTCGAAGACGCTGTGGAAGAGGACTTCCTTGATTTTCCAGATCAGCGCCATGGTCATGGCCAAGGGCATCAGCAGCAAAAACAAAAGCAACCACAGGGCATACCCTTCGAAATGCGCCAAAAGCGGGAGCAGGGAACTGGGCAGGGTCTCGAAGCGGACCAGCAGGAAGTAGGTGGCCACCACCACCGGAATGCAGGCCAGGATGTAGCGGTTGAGCGTTGTGAACAGCCGGGTTTCCAGCCGCAGGGTTTCGTCGGGCAGCATGGCGGTCAGCCGCTGCAAGGCATGGTTGAGGTGGTAGAGAAAAAAAATGCTCGAAAAAGCCAGCACCGTCACCGCTGTGGTGAAGAGGGTTTGGCTGGGCATTTTGTTCCACCAGTAAAGAAATGGCGAGAGTCCCAGGTTGATGAACACCAGGATTTGCGCGCGGTCCAGCGAGCGAATCCACACGCGTTCCTGTTTCTGGAAGTAATGCAACTGGGACAGCCCGTAAAATAGGATACCCGTGACTATGACCGCTGGCAGCGCCGCCATCCAGCCCAGGGCGTCGAGCCAGTTGGTCCGCGCGGTTTGCACGTACACCACCAAGGTCAGCGGAATGCCCCAGAACAAAGCCGAGAGGCCTCGCACCAACCTGGCCAGCGAGCGCAGCAATTCGGCTTTGGCGGAGTCAGGCATGATGCGCTTTTAATTGATTCATGATGCTCAGCGGGCCTCCGCTGGTCTGGCCGGGTGCCGCAGCCTGAGCCTTAAATTGACAGATACGTGTATTCCCTCAGGCCGCGCTCATAGTCATCCAGAAGGCGCATGCCTTCGGAGGGCTTGAGCCGGTCGGACTTGATCGCCTCGTCAATTTGCACCTTCATCTGGCGCTTGAGTTCGTTTTCGTCGTACTGCACCGAGGTCAAGGCCTGGACAATGGTGCTGCCCTCGATGATTTCCTCGATGTAATAGCCCGACGGTTCATCGGGGTCGAGGAAGACGTGCACCTCGTTGACGCGGCCAAAGAGGTTGTGCAAATCGCCCATGATGTCCTGATAAGCGCCCATGAGGAAGAAGCCCAGATAATAAGGCTCATAGTTGCCGTTGCCGTTGGTGTTGAGCTTGTGCATCGGCAGGGTGTCGCGGACATCCCGCAGGTCGATGAACTTGATTATCTGCCCGTCCGAATCGCACGTGATGTCCACAAGGGTGCCTTCGCGGGTGGGGCGCTCGGTCAGCCGGTTGACCGGCATGATGGGAAACAACTGGCCCAGTGCCCAGTGGTCCAGCAGCGACTGGAACACCGAGAAGTTGCACAAATACTGGTCGCCCAGGCTGTCCTCAAGCTTGCGGATTTCCTCCGGGACGTACGCCTGCCCCTTGAACGATTCGACCACGGCCAGGCCGATTTCCCAGTAAAGCGTCTCGATCTTGGCCTTGTCGGGCAGCTCCATAAGGCCCAGGGTAAACATCTGGTGGGCGTCGTCCTTGCGCTCCAGCGCGTCGTGGAAGGCCTCCAGCTTGTTGAGCTTGGGAAGGTTTTTGCGGATGTCCAGCAGCTCCTTGACCAGCGCGTGCTCATTTTCCCCATAGTCAAACTGCTGGCCGGGCCGGCACTTTTCAAT
>CALJZV010000177.1 GCA_937983475.1 uncultured Verrucomicrobiales bacterium | reverse complement strand
GATGAGGAATGGAGAAAGTTGCTCACGCCGGAACAATACCGGATAGCACGGCAAAAAGGAACCGAGCGGGCCTTCACCGGCGCTTACTGGAACCATCACGAACCGGGCATCTACAAATGCGTCGGATGTGATCTGCCACTGTTCAGCTCGGAACACAAATTCGATTCCGGCACAGGCTGGCCCAGCTATTGGCAACCGGTTGAGGATGCCCACGTCAAGACCGAGGAGGACTCCAGTTTCTTCATGCGGCGCACGGAAATCCTTTGCGCCCGTTGCGATTCCCATCTGGGCCACGTGTTTGAGGATGGCCCCAAGCCGACCGGATTGCGTTACTGCGTCAATTCCGCCGCGCTGACATTTGAAAAAAAAATAGGGAGGTCCTTCGCATCGGGCGTTTGGGCGGATTTTCGCTCGCACAATGAACGGGGCGCAGATATGAATTTGCGCCATGCAATATCGCCTCCTGACTTTTCTCTGCGCAGCCGCCCTTTGCGGGCTTCCCGCCACAGGCATGGGCGCGCCGCTCAAACTGATCAAAACCGCCGACACCGTGGTGGATGCCACAGCGCTTTATTTGCCTGACGGCCAATGGGGCAATTCGGTGAACGGCCAGAGCTTTCAGCAGGATGCGGTGACGTCATTCAAAGGCTATCAATACGCCACCCATTACGATTCCAGCCGGCGCCTCTGCGTGGCGCGGCGAAAACTGAACGCGACCGCCTGGGAGGTAATCCGGTTCGAGGACTACAAATTCAAGAGCAACGACACCCACAATGTCGCCGTGCTGGGCGTCTGCGAGCTCGACGGCACCATTCACCTTTCCTTCGACCACCACGGGCATCCGCTACACTACAGGGTTTCCAAAAAGCATGTCGCCACGACGCCGGAGAAGTTTCCCTGGACCGCGGATCTGTTTGGAGCCATCACGTCCGATCTGGAGCCGGGAAAACCCTTGAACCGCGTCACGTACCCGAGATTCCTGCGGACGCCCGAAGGCGGATTGCAGTTTGGCTGCCGGATTGGCGGCAGCGGCAACGGCGACAAGTGCCTTGCCGATTACGATTGGCGGACCGGCACCTGGAAAAACTTCGGCCCCTACATTTCCGGCAAAGGAACGTATGCCGAAAGCAATTCGCGCAACGCCTACCTCAACGGCCTGACCTATGACCGCCGCGGACGCCTGCATGTCACCTGGTGCTGGCGCGAGACAGGCGACCCGATGACCAACCATGACGTGTGCTACGCCTGGAGCGATGACCGAGGCCTGCGATGGTTCAACAGCGCGGGCAACCTGATTGGAACCCGGGGAAGCAATCCCGTTTCTCTGGACTCGCCCGGCGTGCGCGTGGCGGAAATCCCCATGAACCGCGGCCTTATCAACGCCACCACGCAGGCCGTTGACCGCAAGAATCAAATCCACGCCGTCACGTTTCATTTGCCTGATGGCACACCCCGGCAACCTGACTGGCTGGCCACGCGCCAGTTCACACGCTTTTTCCATTACTGGCGTGACACCAAGGGCGCATGGCATCGGAATGAAATGCCATTCATCGGCGGACGCCCGCAGTTGTGGTTTGATGAAAAGGACAACGCCTTCATGGTGTTTACGGGCAGCCGCTACAATCCAGACCCCAAGCTGTCCATCGCCGCCGCGACGGCCAAATCGCGCTGGAACGACTGGAAAATTATTCACGAAGAAGCGGGATCCTTCACCGGCCAGCCGCAACTGGACCGTTACCGCAAGCCCGGAACCCTGTCGGTGTACATCGAGGAGGAACCGGCAAACCTCCGCAGCGAGGCCAGCAGGCTGCGCGTGCTGGAATTCCGGGCAAAATAAAACAGCCGGCCTCCAGCGCGCGATTTTTGGTTGAATAAAAGGAACGGCTGCAGGGTCGTTATTCCCTCACATGAATCGCATCGCGCTGGTTATTCTCTCTGTCTGGCTGTCCTGCTCATGTTTCGCGCAGGCGGCTGAAAAACCTTCCTCAAAGCCTCTGACCCTGGCGTTTTACCATCCGTGGTACGGCGCACCCTGGGGCTCCGCCCAAAAGTGGCAGCAATGGATTTCCTACAAGTTTCCGGACCGCTACTCGCCCGAGCGCATCCGGCCCGACGGACGCCGCGACATTGCCTCGGGCGATTATCCGCTGATTGGCCCGTACGACAACGGCGAGCGCGAAATTGTGCGCTGGCACTTCCGGCTGGCCAAGGCGGCGGGAATAGACGGGTTCATATGCAGTTGGTGGAAAATGCCCCGTCCGCATGAGTTGTGGGATTGGCAATATGACCTCTTCGAGAAAGTCTTCCTGCCCGTGGCCCAGGAGGAGAATTTCAAGATCGCCGTCGTGGATGAGTGCGCGCACTACGTCAAAAACTACGACCAGCTCGTCAGCCGCGCTGTGACCTTTCTCCCGCGCTATTCCAAACACCCCGCCTACCTCAAGATCAACGGCCAACCGGCCTGGTACATTTACCAGGTATGGGACGACTGGATCACGGCCGACATGGCGCAGCGCTATGTCACCACTGTGGAGCGCGAGGTCGGCGACGTCTTCTGGATGTTCGACAAATTGAAAGCCGTCGCGACCACTCAGTTTCCAGGGGCGAAAATGAAAGTGTATCCCGGCTGGCTGGAAATCCCCGAGATTGATTGCTATGGGACCTATTCCTACGCGGGCCACTGGCGGGACACCGATTTCCGGGCCATTGAAGAATTATACTCCGGTTATGTCCAGGAGGTTCGCGCCGCCGGGAAAAAGGTGCAGTTGCCCGCGTTGCCAGGCCACGACAACACCGCCGTCAATGAGGCGCCGTTTATTTTTCCACGGGAAAACGGCCAGACGTTGCGCAACTTTTTGAAAACCATGGACGCAGCCAAGCCCGACATTGTCGTCATCACGTCGTTCAACGAATGGTTTGAAATGACGCAAATCGAGCCGAGCCGGAACTGGCCCGACCCTTACATTTATCTGAAAGTGATTGCCGAGTGGCGCGGGAAAAAATGGAGGACGCCTCCCCTGCCCCCCAAGCATGTTCTCGATCCGCTACGCTGACTCTGCCGTTCAGGCAGATCCTCAGGAAATGGACAGTTCGCGGCGGATGCTGAACTTCTCGATGCGCTTGCGCAACGTGGCGCGGGTGATGCCCAGCAGTTTGGCGGCCTGGACCTGATTGCCCTGGGTTTCATTGAGCGCCTCAATGATCAACTGGCGCTCCACCGCTGGAATGATCTTGTTCCGCTTATCCTGGCGCGCCCAATCAAAAAGCCGCCGGGCAAGGGCCGCCATATCCTCATCCCCCGCTGCCTTGGGCGGCGCAGGCGTCGCTGTGGCATGACGCAAGGACACGGGGGCAGCAGAAGCTGATGCCGCCGCAGATTTCCCGCGCACTTCCGCCGCCAGGTCCTGCGGCAAAATGACATCACCCTTGGCCACCACGACGGCGCGCTGGATGATGTTTTCCAGCTCCCGCACATTGCCCGGCCAATGGTATTGCTCCAACTGGGCCAGGGCCTCGGTGGAAATCAACTTGGGGTTTTGCTTTTGTCGCTCGGCGTTTTTCTTTAGGAACTAATCCAACAGCAGGCGAATATCCTCCCGGCGCTCGCGCAACGCCGGCAGTGCGATGCGCACCACGTTAAGGCGATAAAACAAGTCCTCGCGAAAGGCCTTCGCCGCCACAGCCTCCTCCAGCGGCTTGTTGGTGGCGGCAATGATCCGAACGTCCACCTTGATTGGCTGGTTGCCCCCGACGCGCTCGAACGTGCCGGACTGCAACACGCGCAGGATCTTCGCCTGCGTGGGCAGGGCCATGTCCCCGATTTCATCCAGAAAAATGGTGCCGCGATGGCATTGCTCGAACTTGCCGATGCGCTGAACCGTCGCTCCCGTGAACGCCCCCTTCTCATGCCCGAACAACTCGCTTTCGAGCAGATTGTCGGGGATGGCCGCGCAGTTGATGGCCAGGAACGGCTGGTTGCTTCTCCGGCTGTGATGATACACCGCGCGGGCGACCAGTTCCTTGCCCGTGCCGCTTTCACCGGTGATCAGCGCCGTGGCGTCCGACCCGGCCAACTGGCCCACGAGCTTGAATACATTCTGCATCGCCTCGCTGCGCCCGATGATGCCCAAAGCGTAATCCTCCGAGTCGAGCAACGGCTCGCAGGAGACGACCTGCTTCATGTCTCGCGCGGCCTTGAGGGCGGAGGCGATGATTTCCTTGAGCTTGGGCACGTCGAACGGCTTGAGCAGGTAATCGTAGGCGCCCAGCTTCATCGCCTCGATGGCGGTCTGGGTGGTGCCGTAGGCGGTCATCATGATCACCGGCAGCTTGGCGTCGAATTGACGGAGGCGGCGCAGGGTTTCCAAACCAGTGATGCCGCCCATGCGCACGTCCATGATCACGACGTCCGGCTTGAGTTTGGGAATGAGGCGAAGCCCCTCCTCACCGCTGCTCGCGGTGGACAGTTCGATGCCAGACCCTTCAAAGATGCGGCGAAAGGAATACTGGACATCGGCTTCGTCATCAATCAGCAGGAGCTTGTCCATAGAACGGCAGTGAAAATAACGGCCGCCCGGAGGTTTGGCAGTGTTTTTCTTTTCGCGAAATGAAAACCGGGTGTGATTGGAAACGGGTGATTTATTTTCTCCGCAAATGAGTTTGCGCAGCCAAACCTCGCAACCGGTGTGGCCTCCTCTCCCGGCCTTCGGCCACCCTCTCCTCCTAAAAAAATGGAGGAGAGGGACGGGGAGAGGTGGCGATCGAATCGTATCACCCGGAAATAATCACACCCGTAAAAACCGGGCGCATTCACGCACTATTCTTGTTATATTATTCTGACGATTGGCGCGAAAAGTAGGGCAGGCGTCTGAAGCGAATCAAGACATAGCTGACAAACGTGCTCACAACATCGCTGACACTCTGTTTGGAGCGGCGGAGTGAAGGTGAGCGTAGCGAGCCGCATCTGCCGCCGCGCGGGCTGGCCACGCTGGCCGACCTTTACGATCCGCTCTCCATGCCGCCGGATTTGCTCAAGGCGCACACGGAACTGGATCGCGCCGTGGAGAAATGCTACCGCCCTCAACCCTTTCATTCCGACCGCGAGCGCGTGGAGTTCCTGTTTACGCTGTATGAAAAACTCACCGCGCCGCTGTTCCCCGCTGAGGAGAAGCCCAAAGGACGGCGGTGCGGCAGCTCCGCCCTGCCGGACGGCAAACCGCGCAAGCAACGCACACCCGGTTTGCCTGGACAGCCGCCAACGCCATAGACGCGGCCTCCGCAGAGCCTCGTTTCCCCGATTCCCACGCTCCACAGGCGCGGTCTATTTTCGCCCATGAACGGGCATTGAATATCCTTGGGAGACGCGGGCGCTGATTATTCTTTGGAGAGATGTCGTTCAATAAGCCTTATAATTTACCAGAGGCATCCGGGCTTGAAACGGCCGCGAGAGGGACATTGCGAGGGGACGGGCCGTCCCCTCACCTGCCAGGAGCGGGGACAGCCTGTCCCCGAAACTCAAATTCCAAGTGCTGCGCTGCGGACAAGTTTCATGGAAACAAAATTCCATGATCTGCGCTGCGGACAAGTTTCATGGAAACAAAATTCCGTGATCTGCGTCGCGGACGGGTTTCATGGAAACAAAATTCCGTAATCTGCGTTGCGGACGAGTTTCATGGAAACAAAATT
>CALJZV010000176.1 GCA_937983475.1 uncultured Verrucomicrobiales bacterium | reverse complement strand
GAATGCCTGGCGCAAGGCCGTATATGCCGGTGCTCGTCGGGCGCAACCCGGTGAGCAGGCTGGATCGAGAAGGATTGCAGAGCGGCGATTGGCAATGCGCGTTGCTGAACAGCGTGCCGCGTTTGGCGAGCCGGTCCATGTGCGGCGTCTGTACTTGCGGATGGCCCTTGAGCGCGCCGATCCAGTCATTCAAGTCATCAATGGCAATGAAGAGGACATTGGGGCGCTTGGCAAGAGGCGTCGTTTTCGCCGAAAACACAGACATAAAAGCGAAGAGAAGAAAAAAATAAACGATACGAATGGCGATATTATAATGATTTCATTTTACCACAGGCGAACTTTTTCCGGCGCGGCAATGCGTGAATGAAATGAAGACCGGCTCATTCACTGACCCGGGCGCCCACTGTCGCCAGTTCGCTCAGGCGATCGACCGGCTCCCCGGCTGTCCAGCAAATGCCGCGCAACACCAGCAACCGGAACAACGGGTCGTCGAACGTCCAGTTGTAGTGCCCAGGAATGGAGACGAACACGCGGCCACGGCCCTGTTCCCTCGACCACAGCAGCGGCTGTTTTTTGTTGTCCTCCATGCAATGCGCCAGGGGGTGAATCCGCGCGGGGTCTCCGATGAGCTGCCAGTAGCTTTCATCCACAAATTCCGGCCTGGAAATTCCCCGAGTGATGGGATGCCTGGCGTCCACGATATCCAGTTTCAGCGGGCCATGGCGAAAGCGCGAGGCCCCTCCCTTCCACGCCAGCCCGATGCGCTCCGCAAGCGCATCCGCCGCGCCGTGGCCATCCACGGCGTAATGCAGGTAAACCAACCCGCCGCCGCGCTCCAGAAACGCGTCGAGCTGCCGGGCGCGCTCCGCGTTCCACCCCGGGTTGTTTGAATAAAATATAACCACGTCGTTGCCCTGAAACTGCTCCGGCGTGGGGAATCCCTGGCAGGCGCTCACGCGAACATTTTCCGCAAGCGACAGCAGCTTCTGCCACCGTTGCTGCCAGAGCGGATAATCGTGCTCTCCCGGCCCGTGATCCTTGGGCCCGGCGGACAATAGCAACCGCAGCGGTTTCACACTGCTGGACGCCGCCGTTTCCTTTTTCAAAAGCGCGGAGATTTCTGAAAGTTTTCGCGGCGGCGGCGCGCCGTCGCGTTCAATGGGAGCGGGCTCAAGCGGGCGCGTGAGCATAAAGGTCATCAAATCCTTCAATCCCTGCGCGTCCAGCGCATCGGCCAATCCCTCGGGCATGAGCGACAACGCCGAGGGCTTGATCTCCTTGATTTGCTTTTTGGAAAGGGTCCTGGGCTGCGCCGAGGCGTCCGCCAGCACAATCGCTTCAGCGGTGTCCGACACAATGACGCCCGTCAGCACATCGCCGTCGGCGAGCGTGACGTTGTAGGCGACATGGTCCGGGTTCAGCGCGGCGTTTGGCTCGCGGATGTCCTTGAGCACCGACGCGTAATCGCGATGCACCAGATTCGACAAATCAGGCCCCAGGGAACCGCCCTGCCCATCCACGCGATGGCATTTGGCGCAGGCCATTTGCTCGCCGAAAAAGTGGCGTCGACCTGCCAGCCAGTTGCCGCCCTCGATTTCAGGGATCGATTTCTCCAGCGCTTCAACCGCCTTGGCGGTCGCCCACGGCAAAATGAAGCGCCGCAGTTGCAGCGGACGCCGACGGTCGTCCTCGGCGGTGAAAAATGCCGCGCCAAGGTCGGGAACCGTCGTGCCAGTCGGCAGCGTGATTTCCACCGGCAGCCATTCATTTTCCATCGGCGTCACTTTAAACTTGGCCAACTGGAGTCCGTTCGCATCGGGCGAGGATTGGTGAAGCGCGTTGCCAGCCTTGATGGAAAAAGGAGAACTCGCCGACAGCACCACCGTGACTTCCTCCGGCGGCAAGGTGTAATCCAACGTGGAGCCGAGTTGGACGGCCGGCCGCAGCATTTGCCAGAGATCCAATTGTGTGCGCAGCGTCAGTTCGCCGGGTTGTTGGAGCCTCTTGAAAAACTCCCGATGCGCCTCGATTGGATCGGTGAATTCGCGCGCAACGGCCAGGTCGAGATGCGGCAGCCAGGCGGAACGCTGTTCCACGCGACCGCCCGTCGGATGGCTTGTCCACTGAGCCTCGACGCCGCATAGATCGTATTGCAGGTCCATGGCATCGTGCTGCGGCAGTTCATTGGGTGTCCGGTTGGCGCTGCCCAACCCCGGCAGCACGACCGCGTATTGAATGGCCTCGCGGCGCGGCGCGGTTTCCAATGTCAGATTCAATCCGTCGGGACTCAATTGCGCGGAAAACACCGGCACCTCCTCGCGAGGCGTTACCTTTTCCTGATGCACTACCGCGTAACCGGGCCAAATCACTTCAAACCGGTCGCCCGCGCTCACGAACCGCCCGGCCACCATCGCCGTGCTCTTCAGCACATTTTTCAATTGGCTTGGGCCCACGGGCCGGTCAAACGCCACGCGTGTGCGCGTCGGGCTTTCCGCCCAAACCAGCACCGGCTGCGGCAACTCGCGGTTCGTGTAGCTGATTTTATAAAGCGTTCCGGCACCCTCCGGCCCGGTGCCCCAATCGGGCTTGCCGCTGTGAACCGTCGCCACCAGTTCGCCGCGCGGGGAGACGCAAACATCCACCAACAGGTTGGTCACCGATCCGATGATTTGGTTTTGCCCGATGTAGCCCACGGCCGATTTGACCAGCTTGGTTCGGTATAATTTGCCGCGCGATTCCCCGGTGAGAAGCGCGTCGCCGGCCCACCACGACGGGCCGAATACCGGGCCGCCATTGACCGATTCATTGAAATTAAAACCGCACAGCGACTGGTGCTGCGGACCGTAGTCAAAGGTGCTCGGCTCATCGATGACATTGGGCAAATGCGCCGGATGCCGCGGCGGAAAGCCGTAGTGGCGCCCAGGCTGGATATGCAGCAATTCATCGAGAGGATTGCCATTGGGCAGCCAGGTCGCGCCTTCCTGGTCTGAGCAAAACAGGTCGCCATGCCGATTAAAGGCCAGCGCAACCGGAAACCGGATGCCCGTGCACACAATTTCGCGCCTGGAAAAATCAGGGGCGACTTTGAGAATGGTTCCGCGCTCGCTGTTGATGTCATACCGGGCTCTGTCATTTCCTCGAACCATGTAGGGGTCGGCAAAGTTCGAGCATCCCAGGCCGTAGTAAACATGGCCCTGGGCATCCACAGCCACGCCGAGCGTGTCCACGTTCAAAATGGATTCGCTCCATCCGTTGGCCACGATGATTTCCTTGTCCGCCCGGTCATCCCCGTCCGAATCCTGAAGCAGTACCACCTTGCCCTTGGCCGCGACGAACACGCCGAAGCCGCCCGGATACCCCGACGGAGTCAGTGCCATCCCGATGGGGGCGCGCAGGGTGTTCGAACTCCAAAACGGCTGGACCGTGTCCTCCAGGCCGTCCCCGTCGGTGTCCCAGAGCAGATGTACCTGGCCGTTGTAGCCAAGCGCCACCAATTTGCCGTCGGCGCGGTACTTGATGTTGTTGATGTTCTTTATGGCAACAGGCAGGCGGCTCGCCGCAAAACCGGGAATAAACATCTGCACCGGGGGCGCGTTGGTCACCGTCTCCAGCAGCGGGGGCAGCGCGGTTTTGACCGGCGCGGACAGCCGGGCATATTTCTCCGAAAGATAATTGTCGAGCGCCGCGCGTTCCTCTGCCGACAACGCGCGGTCAAACACCAGCACTTCGGCAATTTCACCGGCGAGATATCCCTGGGTAAAAGGCACGTTATCCAGCGAGTAATGACGTGCGCCCA
>CALJZV010000175.1 GCA_937983475.1 uncultured Verrucomicrobiales bacterium | reverse complement strand
AAACCAACCAATCAATTCAACAAAGTGCTTGCCGTTGACCGCATCACGTGCGAAATAAATCCGCCGCTGCTGAAACGGTTGCCTCGGTAGCTCAGTTGGTAGAGCAGTTGACTCTTAATCAATTGGTCCTAGGTTCGAGTCCTAGCCGGGGCACCACTTTCAAAACCTGCGTTAGCAGGGTTTTTCAATACAGCTTCACTCGGAGAGGCAAGGCCATGATGCCCGTTCTTGTCAGAGAAGTTAACCGGTCCAGGACACCCCGCGAGCAGGAGGTTTACAGCCTGGCACGAATTCACGACATTGACTGGCTGGAGGAACACAAGCCGCTGACGATCACCAAGGACGACGTCCGAAGTCGCACCGGCGAAGTGGTCGCGGTAATTTTGCAAGCCATCATCCCCTAACGTGTTCGCGCCCGAAACGGGTCATTGAGCTGAATCAGTAACCGTTCCTTTTATTCCTCAACCTCCTGAGGGGCCGGCCAGGCGGACCGCAACAAATAAAAGCTCATCACCGCCAGCGCCACGTTCCGCACAAAGGCAAACTTCGCCGACTCGAGAAACTTGGCCGTGGAGGTATCGAGCTTGATCCCCAGCAGTTTGAGGTCAAAGCAACCGCAGGAGATTTCCAGGTCGCGCAGCACCGCCTGCCCGGTGGCCAAAAGGAACACCATCAGCAACCCGGCAACGGTGATCAAGGCGGTTTCGGTCCAGTAATTGGCCAGCAGCAACACGCCGCAGATTAATTCCACAAAGGGCAGAACCACGGCGATGAATCGGAGGGAAAATTCGGGCAACGGCAGCTCATACGCAAAGAGGGAGCCGAGAAAGTCCGACGGGTTGTTGAGCTTGGAAATGGCCGCCCAGAGCATCAGCAGCCCGAGCAGATAGCGAATGGCGGTTTGAACCGAAGTGGATTTCATAAGCAGGTCAATGGTTGTGGCCTTCGTGCCCGGTCACTTTGCCAGAGAGCTGCAGCCATTCCTCATAACCGCCCGGCACATAGCGGACGTTCAAATAGCCTTCCTGCATCAGCAAAATGGCAAGGTTTTTGGAGAACGGGCAGTCGGGTCCGCCGCAGTAAATGACGATGGGAATGTCCTTGGGATATTTTGCGTAAAACTCGTCAAACCGCACCTTGGCCCCCTCGGGATTCAACTGCACCGAGCCGGGAATATTTCCAGCCTGCCAGTAGGCGCGATAGCGGGCGTCCACCAGCAGCAGCTTGCCTTGATCCTGCAAATCGAACACCTCCGGCCAACTGATGGTGGAGCCGTTGGGCGCAAAGGGAAAGGTGACGTATTGGTCAGTCTTGGCAGGCTTGGCCGCCGCGGTTGCGGACCATTTGACGCCGGCATCATGAACGGCGTTGTAGGCGAATCCCGCCGCGCCGCTGATGCCGATGATCGTGGCCAGGCGAATGCACAACAGGTTCCAGGCTCCGGGAGAGCGGCGCGCCGGGGTTTCATTTTTCCGAGACATGGCAGAATTATATGAAAAGGTTCGCCGGTGGCAAATGCCTATCCATTTCGGCGGCGCCGCAACCGGTCCAGACCCACCGCCAGAAGAATGATGACGCCGATGATGATTTCCTGCATGTAGGTCGGCCAGCCCATCTGGTTGGAGCCGTTCCTTAGCGTAGCCATGATGAGCGCGCCGATCATGGA
>CALJZV010000174.1 GCA_937983475.1 uncultured Verrucomicrobiales bacterium | reverse complement strand
TGCAGAGGCGTGGCAATCGTGTGGGCCTGGATTTCCGGCCGGGGGATTGAGCCAAAGGGCGTTGGATGCACTTCGTGCAGGATTTCGGCAAATGGCCCCACCAGCACAATCTTGTCGCGGAACACCGTGCCGCCGCCAATCTGCCGGGCATTCCACAGGCTTTCCACGAACAGTTCCTCGATGGGAATCACCGGGTAGGTGCCCTGCGGCCCGGCGTAGTCAATGAAGTTGGAGTGCCAGTAGGGCGGCGTCTCCACGCTCCCCTTGAATTTCTCCACCGCCAGCGCGCTCATGGAAATGAGATCATGCTGGCCGTCGTCCAGTGCCGGGTTGAACTCCCGCAACTGCGAGGTGCGGTGTTTGCCGCGACGGATGACGTCGTTGATCTCCGCGCGCGTGGTCGTGTAGCCCACGATGCGGTGCTCCCCAAACAACAGCGTGGGGTTGGGCTCCAAATACGCCTGCTGCGTGCCCTGCTCCGATTCCACATTCAGGAACGCAGAGCCGATCACCACTTTGTCGCTATATTTTCTCAACACCTCGGCCAGCGCCGGGTCGCTCGATGACTGCGCGGCGAACACGATGTCCAGCACCACCACTTTCGCGCCGGCCTCGGCGATTTTCTCCACGACCGCAGCGAACACCGCGCGGTTCCACGGCCAGGGATGGAGCATGGCCTGGAGGGTTTCGGACGCTTCAATTTCCTCCGGGGAAAGAGAACTCAAATCGAAGCTCGACGCCTGCACGCCGACCAGGACGATGTCCGGGTGCGGCGCCTGCGAGCCCCGCCAGTTGTAACGCAAATCCACCATCTCGCCCTCGGCCTTCCGGGCCAGGTTCAGCTCGTTGAACCAGCGGGTTTGGGTGGAGGCAAACACCAGCGCCGCAAACGCAACCATGATCCATCGCGAGTGACGAATGAAAAACTCGAGCATGACGTGCCCTTATTGTGCGCACCAACCGAGGGCGGAAACAAGCCGGCGTTTGAACCGGCGAGGATGCGGCAGAACAACGACCAGGTTGCCATGCAAACCTGGGACTGGCCAACGGCCCGGCTTTGGAGTAAGCAATTTCCGCGATGTCTGGCGAAGCTGCATTAATCGAGCGCTGCCGCAACGGAGAGGCTGCGGCCTGGGACGAGCTTTTCGATTTGCACTATTCAGCCGCCGCCCGGTTCATCTTCCAGGTTTCCTCCGACTTCACGCCCGAAGACGTCGAGGAAATCTGCCAGGAAACATTTTTGGCGGTGATTCGCAACCTCAACTCCTTTGAGGGCAACAGCCAGTTGCAGACCTGGATTTTCCGCATCGCCGCCAACAAGGCCCGCGATTTCCTTGAAAAAACCCACGCCGCCAAGCGTGGCAGCGGCATTGCGCCGGTGTCGCTTCAGGCGGAAAACCCCGGAACCGGCCTGCGCCTGGACCCGCCGAGCACCCTGCCGCCTCCAGATCAATTGCTGGCCCGCCGCGAGGGCATGGAGATGGTTTCCACTGCGCTGGAGCAACTGGGCGACCCGTGCCGCGAAATCATCGAACTGCGCTACTTCGGCGACTTGAGTTATGAGGAAATATCCCGGACGTTGAAATTGAACCCGAAAACGGTCAGTTCGCGCCTCAGCAAATGCCTGGACCAGTTGGAGCGCGTGGCCACCAAACTTTTCTGCGGGGAAAACAAGCCGTTTCCCGTCTAATGAATATGCCGGAGGACAATTCCAGAATGGATGAACTGCTCAAGGCCTATTCGCGCAAATGCCGCGAACAGGCCACCGCGCAGGAAATGCATCCGGCCACGCGCCGCCTCTTGCAGGGCGAAGTGGGGCGCGTGCATGGCAAAAAACGCGAGGAAGAGCCGGTGCCGCCGGGATTCTGGCTGGCGCTCTGGCCGCGGTTGGCACTTGGAGCGGGATTCTGCGTGATCCTTGCCAGCGTCATTTTCTGGTTTGGCGGAAAGCATTCGCCGCATTCTTCTCCGGCGACCTTTGCAAAAAATGAAGCAGTTGAGCAAGACGCCCCGCCGCAACTATCGGCCGCACCCGCAAGTCGGCCGATGGAGGAAAGCGCTCTGGCGCCGTCCCTGCCCCAACCGGTCTTCGAGCCGAAGGCTTTGGCGGATGATCGGCGCGAGACCGCCCTGGAGAAATATGAAAGGATGGAAACAGCGGGTTTGAAGAAAGCGTCGCCGCCTTCCGCGCCTGAAGCCACATCCCACATTGTTGGGCACATGGCCCCGGCCCAGGATGCCGACTTGGCGTCCGGTTTGCGCGCCGAAACGCCACAAGGTCAGCCGATGCAAACCTTGACTTCCAATGAACGCGTGAAAACGGGCGAAAAATTCAGGGCTTTTGCCAGGGAAGAGGGACAATTGGCCGCCCGCGTGCTGGCCGACGAGGCCAAGGCCGGCATGGCGCAGGCTGCCGCCAAACCGGTAACCCTGCAGCAGCAGTTTGCGCAGGTAGACACGCGTTCCCAGTATCGCCCGAACCTGCAGTCCCCTCCACAGCCGAAAGTGCTGACCGAATTTGAGGTGACCCTGATGGGCGACCAGATTCGTGTCACCGATGCGGATGGCTCGGTGTATGACGGCGCGCTGATCAGTCCGCCTGCCGAGGCAGGCGCCAAGCCGGCAGACAGGCCTGCTTTGCAGAAAATGAAAGCCACCGAACCGGAAGTTGGCCGCACCGAGCCGGCAGGCCAACCCGTCATTCATTTTGAGGTCAGCGGCACCAATGTGCGGCTGAATCAACAGATCGTTTTTTCTGGAAGCCTGGTGCAACAGCCGCAATCCGCCATGACATCTAACACTCCCCTTTCGAGAGACGGCGCCGCCCTCCAGTCAGCGCCCGCCCGCGCCGCCTCACAGCGAGAGTCCAGAACTGGACAGGGATCCATGCCGACACTGCAAACGCGGATGCAGATTCAAGGAACAGTTTTGGTCGGCGGCACCGAGCAGTTCGGGATTGAGGCCGAGGCGTTGCCGCGCTGATTTCGGGAGACGATGTTCCCAAAGCGGCCGCCTCCAACATTAATTTGCCATTGGATGATCAAGCCGCTCCCAACCGGTTCCCTGTGTCACCCGCCACAAGGTCTCCCGAAGCTCGTTGATGCGAGGGGGCTTGCTGACGACCGCGTCCACCTGTGCCGGCAATTCGCCATCGGATTTGATCATGGTCCCCCAACCGGTCAGAAGCACGATGGGCGTTGAAGGCGATTCCTTTTTCAAAGTGCAGGCCACCTGGCGGCCATCCACATGAGGCATGCCTAAATCAGTGATGACCACATCAAAGTTGTGCCCTTCCTGCCGGGCTTGTCGGAATACCCCGATTCCTGCCTCTCCGCCATCGGCCAAGGTGACGGTGTGGCGGTCGGACTCGAGAATTTCTTTCATCACTTGGCGAAGCAGCGGTTCATCGTCGATGCAGAGGATCCGCAAAGGGGGAACCGATTGGGCTCGCGCTACTTTCTTGAACTGTGCCAAGTCAAACAGTTCACGGACCGGGAACATCATCCGCATGGTGGTGCCTTTGCCGACTTGGCTCTCGATTTCGATGTTGCCTTCATGCCGCTGCACGATGCCGTAAACCATGGCCAGTCCCAGGCCGGTGCCGCGCTGTCCTTTTGTGGAAAAAAAGGGCTCCAGGCAACGGGTGCGGGTCTTTTCATCCATCCCCACCCCTGTGTCGGAGACTTCCATGACGACGTGGGCGCGCGCTTTGGATTCATCCGGCTTGATGAAACGCGAGCGCACCGTCAGTCGGCCGCCAGTGGGCATGGCGTCCACAGCATTGAGAATGAGATTGGTCAGCGCCTCGCGCAGTTCGCTGGCGTTGCCGTATATTTCCTCCACAGAAGGGTCCAGATCGGTTGCCATCTCGACGACGATCCCCTTTTGCTGCGGGATGTCGCGCCAGCGCGGCCGGGTCAGGTCCACGACCTGCTGGGCCAGGTCGTTAAGATGGACCGGCGACAGCTCCTCGCTTTCCTCGCGCCGACGGTAGAATTCCCGCATGCGGGACACAATGTGAGCAATGTCCTCGCCGGCAGTCCTGATGTTTTGAAGGTGCTTGGCTGTGGCGTCGTTCAATTGGCGCTCGTTGCGAAGCAGAAGCTCGGAATAAACAATAATCGGTGAAAGCGCGTTGTTGATGTCATGGGCGATGCCGCTGGCCATCTCTCCCAAGGCGCGCAAGCGTTGCTGCTGCATGACGGCCTGCTGGGTCTGTTGCAATTCGTTGTAAGCGCCCTCCAGTTCCTCGTGCAACCGCGCCTGATGCGCCGCCAGCGCCACCTGTTCGCTGAGCATCCTTAAAAACTCCGTCTCCTCCTCGCTAAAACTGTCTGGGGCCTCACGGGCCACCAACAACACACCAAACAGTTCCTTCTCCACCAAGAGCGGCGCGGCCACCGCGGACCGGAGATTCGCCGCGCGCAGCGCCTTGTGCAGCGGAACAGATGATTCAGCCGTGTCGGCCACCAAGGTAGCCTGCCCTTTCGCGCACGATGCGGTTCCTGCCTGCTCGGGTGTGATGCTGGACTGTAGCGCCAATGAGACTCCGGGTGCGTTCGTCAGTTTCTTGGGCTCTGTGGCCGCGGATAATTCCAATCCGCCGCTTTCCTTGCACAGGAACACGGCGGCAAAACCCGCCGGCAACCGGTCGCGGACCTGGCTCAACACTGTTTCAAAAATGCTTCTCAGGGTGCGCCGCTCGGCCACGGACCGGGCAATTTGATTGAGCAGGAAAATGCGCGCGAACTGCTGCTGCAACCGGGCCTCTGCGCGCTTACGCTCCGCGATTTCCTGCCTCAGGTCCTGGGTGCGCTCCTCGACTCGCCGCTCAAGAAGGTCGCGCGCCTGTTGCAATTCCGCGTCCCGGGCCTGAATCTGCCCAAGCATTTCATTGAACCCCTCGAACAACGCGCCGAACTCGTCATTTTCGGAGCCCGCGTCATTGTATTTCACCGCGCGCACCGCGTAATTTTTTTTGTTCGAAACGATCCGGGCCACTTGGGACAAGTGAATGATGGGATCGGAAATCAACCGTTGCAACCGCGCCGAGATGGCCAACGCCATCACCGATGACAACAACAGCAGGATGAACACGATACCCGCATACCGCCAAAGTCGTCCCGAAAGCACATTGGAATCCGACTCGATGTACAGAAACCCGATGGTCTCGCCCAGGAGAATCGGGCGCGACAACTTCACCCGGCCCCACTCGGAGGTGATTCCCGTTTTTTGAGGCGCCGGAGGCGGCGTAAAGTAACCTGTTTCATCCGACCGCCGGTAGGCTGCAAGCAGTTGCCCGTCCTTTTGGTAAACACATCCCAAAATGATCCCGGGGTCGCCCGACAGCACGCTGCGGAGGCTTTGCGTCACTGCGACTTTGTCGCGGTTGGCCACTGGCGCGACGATCTTGTCGGCAACATGCGACGACAGAAGCAGCAGATGCCGGCGCATCTCCTGGCGGAAGCTGGCCACCTCGTAACCAACAAACCCGACACTGGCCAGGAGCAACGCCGCGCTGCTGGTCAGCATGATGATTACCATCAGCTTCCGCTGGATTGAAATATCCGACAAAAAGCGCACCTGGCATGAGCTTAATGCGGACCGGGCACTTTGGCGAGCAAAGGGATGCCACCCAAAAAACAAATAAAAATGGCGCGCCGAACTTTTGAAGCTTAATTTTGCCGAGAGGTTGGTTCATTTGTGCGCGTTTCGGAAAATTATCTTTTCAAATGGATTTTAAAAAAACTAGAGTCAGCCATTCCCTGATTTTAAGTCATGACATTGCCCGGCCATGGCCATGATTCGTCATTTTTTTTCTCGGCACAGTGGAATTGTGTATGTGGCGGCCATTGCCTTGGTTGGCGCCGCCGGGGCCTTGTCGTTTGCTCTCAAGCCATGGATCGAACGCACCCCCTCGCCCTTCTTCACCGCAGCCGTCGTGGCCGCGGCCTGGATTGGCGGCCTTCGGCCCGCGCTGGTGGCCGCCCTGGCGGCGGCATTTTTTCGTCATTTTCTTTTTTTCGCCGACAGCCCTTTCACGTCGGAGGACCTGTTGACCAGCCTGGTTTTTCTGGTCGTGGGTGGCTTTATTGGCCTGCTGTTCGAAAAATTAAACGCCCGCCAGGAATGGCTGGACGTGACGCTGCGCAGCATCGGTGATGCGGCCATTGCCACCGACGCCCAAGGCAGGGTGGTTTTCCTCAATCCCGTTGCGGAAAAATGGACCGGCTGGAAAGCGTCGGAGGCGATGGGCAAGCCTCTGTCGGATGTGTTTAAAATCGTCAATGAAATCACCCGGGGACCGGTCGTCAACCCCGTCGATAAAGCGCTCAGGGAAGGCACCATTGTTGCGCTGGCCAACCACACCCTGCTCATCACCAAAAACGGTGAGGAAATGCCCATTGAGGACACGGCCTCCCCTATTCGCAACATCAAAGGCCAGATCATCGGCGCCATCCTGGTCTTCCAGAACGTGACGGATCGGCGCCGGGCTGAAAACGCCGTGCTCAAAGCCCAGGAACAGATGAAAAATTACGCCGCAGAACTGGAACGGGAGGTGGCGGCTCGCACTGCCGATTTACGGCATGCGCTCAAGGAAATGGAGGGCTTTTGTTACAGCATGGCGCACGACCTCAAGGCCCCCTTGCGATCCATGCGAGGCTTCGCGGAAATGCTTTCCCACGAATATGCGCATGCTCTGGACAAAAACGGCCTCGATTACGCCCGCAGAATCCAGATGTCTGCCGGAAAAATGAACCAACTGGTCAATGATCTGCTTCAATTTGGCTGGCTGACCCACGCCGAAGTGCCGCTGGGGCCGGTCTGCTCCAAGGAATTGACTACGCATGCGCTCAAGTCGCTGGCCCAGGAAATCACCGCAACGCACGCCAGGATTCACATGGACAATCCTCTGCCGCGCGTTCTGGCCAATCCCACCGTCCTGACCCAGGTTCTGACCAATCTCATCTCCAACGCCATCAAATTTGTCCCCCCCGGCACAGCGCCGGACCTCACGATTCGCGCCGAACACCACTCCGCCTCTGCGCGAATCTGGGTCGAGGACAACGGCATCGGCATCGCCCCGGAGTTCCAGGAAAAAATTTTCGGCACCTTCCAGCGCCTGCATTCCGCGGACGCCTACCCCGGCACCGGCATCGGGTTGGCGATTGTCCGCAAAGGGCTCGAGCGCATGAATGGCCGCGTGGGCGTTGTCTCGGAACCGGGCAAGGGAAGCCGGTTTTGGTTCGAGCTGCCGCTGGCTTGATCGCCCGCTCAGTCCAGCTTCAGGTTCATGTCGGTGACGCCACCCAGCGATGCCGAGGTTGTCAGATAGGCATATTTCGCCAGGACTCCACGCGTGTAACGCGGCTTCATCGGCTTCCACGCCTTGCGGCGGGCGTTCATTTCCTTTGCGGTGATGGCAAAAGTAAGTTCGCGCTTCTCGGCGTCGATGATGATTTTGTCCCCGTTTTTCCCCAGCGCCAGCGGACCGCCACCGCAG
>CALJZV010000173.1 GCA_937983475.1 uncultured Verrucomicrobiales bacterium | reverse complement strand
AATGAAACGGAAACCCGCTTCGCCGACACCCAATTTTTCAGCCCATGCGGCGGCAAAGCGGTCATAGCCAAACTCACCCAATACGGCTTCAAGAATTTGAAAATCAAGTGCCGCCACAAGATTCCCCAGCGTCTGCACATTCCAGGAATAGAGGTGATGATTGGGTTCCTCGGGATTGAATCGCCAGTATCGGCGCTCCTTTTCAAACGGCACCTGCAACAACAGCAAACCGCCGGGCCGCAGTAGACGTTTAATTTCCTGCAAGATTTCAGGCGGATGCAGCGCGTGCTCCAGCGTGTGATGGCAGATCACCGCGTCACAAGAATCTACAGCGAGGCTTTTCGTGTCGTTTACAAACTCAATGCCGCTGGCCCGCACCTCGTCGGCCAGCATCTCCGAAACATCGAATCCGATTTTCCGCTGGCATTTCAGAGAGGCGAGGTTCCATCCCCAGCCCACGCCGTATTCCAGGACGGTTTCATTTCCCTTGAAATAAGGGGCAAATTTCTCCGCGCGCAGTCGCGACACCCATGAAAAGGCGGCCTTGGGAATGCCCCGCTTTTTCCGGTGGTAGTTCTCCCCCAAATTGCCCTGGTATCGCGCCTTGACCTGTTCGTCGGCCATGCCGCGGATGCTAACTGGCCCGGTGCGGGGCGACAAACGGATTGTCAGCAAAATGAAATGTCGCCCTTCAACGTCGAGGCAACTAAATTGCCCGGCATGGACGTGAAGGTGAAAATCTGCGGCATCACCCGCATCGAAGACGCCCAGGCCGCCGTGGACGCGGGCGCGGATGCCTTGGGACTGATGTTCTTCGAGAAAAGCCCGCGCTGCGTCTCGGTTGAAGCGGCCGCCGCCATTGCGCGGAGCATTCCGCCTCACGTGTTACGCGTCGGCGTGTTCGTTAATCCGCACTCCGACCTGGTCCATGCCGCCATCAGCGCCTGCGCACTCAACCTGCTGCAATTTCATGGCGATGAGCCGTCGGAATTCTGCCAACAGTTCGGCCTGATGAGCATGAAGGCCTTTCGCATCCGCGACGAACAGTCCCTGGAAGCCTTGCCTGCCTACCGGACGGACGCGTGGCTGTTGGACAGTTATGTCGCGGGCAAGGAAGGTGGCACGGGAGAAAAGTTCAACTGGAACCTGGCCGTTGAAGCCAAGAAGTTCGGCCGCCCCATTTTCCTGGCCGGCGGACTGACGCCCGACAACGTCGCTGAAGCCGTTCGCAAGGTGGAGCCATTTGGGGTGGATGTCTCCAGCGGCGTTGAAAGCGCTCCCGGAAAAAAAGACCTCGCCAAGATCCGCGCTTTTGTCGCCGCTGTTCGGCAGGCCATTCCCAAGGAGAATCAAGGCAAGCCTGCGTTGTGACCAACGCAGCTACAACAACTCCGTCGTAGCTGCGCTTGACATAGCGCGGGACCAACGCGCCCACCTTTTAGCAAAATAAACCTTTGCCTCTTTGGTGAATTTGCATGAACAATTTCTGAAAATGAGCACCGTTGCCAGCCCGACCATTCCCGACCAGCAAGGCCATTTTGGACCCTACGGCGGACGCTACGTTCCAGAAACCCTGATGCACCCGCTACAGGAGCTCGAAGCGGAGTATTTTCGCGCCGAGAAGGATCCCGAATTCCAGAAGGAACTCCAATACTACCTGCGCGAATTCTGCGGGCGTCCCACGCCGCTTTATTTTGCCGAAAGGCTCACCCGCGACCTGGGCGGCGCCAAAATTTACCTCAAGCGAGAGGACCTTCTCCACACCGGCGCGCACAAAATCAACAACGCCATTGGCCAGATTCTCTTGGCCAAGCGCATGGGCAAAACACGCATCATCGCCGAAACTGGTGCGGGACAGCACGGCGTCGCCACAGCCACCGTCAGCGCGATGTTCGGGCTCAAGTGCGTCATTTATATGGGGGCGCACGACTGCGAACGACAGGCGCTGAACGTGTACCGGATGAAAATGCTCGGCGCGGAGGTCGTCCCGGTCCAAGCAGGCCAAAAGACCTTGAAAGAGGCCGTCAACGAGGCCATGCGCGACTGGGTCACCAATGTTCGCAACACCCATTACATTCTCGGCACGGCCTACGGCTCGCACCCCTATCCGGTCATGGTCAGGAACTTCCAGCGCGTCATTGGCGACGAGGCGCGGCGGCAGATTCTGGAGAAGGAGAACCGCCTTCCCGACCTGTTGATTGCATGCGTGGGCGGCGGCTCCAATGCCATCGGGCTGTTTTATCCGTTTCTGGAGGATGCCTCGGTGCGCATGCTGGGCATTGAGGCCGGCGGCGAGGGCATCGTGGATGGCAAGCACGCGGCGCGATTTCAGGGCGGCTCGCTTGGCGTGTTGCAGGGAACCCGCTCTTATTTACTCCAAGATGAATATGGGCAGATTCAACTGACCCACAGCGTTTCCGCAGGATTGGATTACGCGGCGGTCGGGCCGGAGCACGCCTGGCTGCGCGACCAGAAACGAGTCGAGTATTCCTACGCCACCGACGACCAGGCATTGGCTGCCTTCAACAAGCTGGCGCGCCTTGAGGGAATTATTCCCGCGCTGGAATCTTCCCACGCAGTGGCTGCGGCCATCGAGCGAGTGCCCAAAATGTCGAAGGACGAATTGGTCATCGTGAATTTGTCCGGGCGCGGGGACAAGGATGTCGCCCAAGTGGCGGCCCAGATTAAACTTTGAGGAAATTAAAAAGCGCACTTACCGGCGTGGGGGCGCTTTACACCTTTTCTAAATGGCAGTCATCCAACATATTCCTGAAAAATGAAATCCATGACTGGCTACGGGCGCGGCGAGTGCGCCCAGAACGGCTTTAAGATCACCGTCGAAATCAGCTCGGTCAACCGCAAGCAGAGCGAGATCACCGTCAATATGCCCCGCGAACTTGAGGTGCTGGAGGCCCAGATTCGCGACGAGGTCAACAAGTCGGTTTCTCGCGGACGCCTGACGGTTCGCGTGGCCATGCATTCGGCTGAGAACACCGCCGCCAGCCAGGTCCGGGTGAACATTCCGCTGGCCAAGGCCTATGCCAAGGAATTCCGAAAAATCGCCAGGGAATTGAAGCTCAACGAGCCCAATCTTCTGGATCTGCTGATTCGCTCGCCGGGCGTCCTGCACACGGCCGGCGAAATCGAGGAGGCGGAGGATCTTTGGCCGGCAGTTGATAAAGCCCTCAAGGAAGCCATTACCCTGCTGGTCAAAATGCGGGAACGCGAAGGAGCCCATCTGGCCAAGGATTTGATGACCCGGATGAATTTGATCCAGAAATCCTGGGGTAAAATTCTCAAGCGAGCGCCAGACGTTCAAAAGCGCTACCGGGAACAGTTAATCCAGCGCATCAAGAATGCCGGCCTGGAGACGCCTTCGCTGGACGACGAACGATTGATCAAGGAAGTGGTTTATTTCGCCGACAGATCGGACATTTCAGAGGAATTGACCCGGCTGCAAAGCCATTTCCAGCAGTTCAACGATTGTCTCAAATCCAAGGAACCGGTCGGACGCACGCTCGATTTTCTGGCGCAGGAAATGAATCGCGAGATCAACACCATCGGCTCCAAGGCCAACGACGCCATCATTTCCCGCGAGGTGGTGGTGTTGAAGGCGGAACTGGAACGCTTTCGCGAGCAGGTCCAGAACGTGGAATAACCCAGGGCGCCAGAAGCAGACAGCAATGAACACACATTCAAACGCGCTGTTAATTGTAATCTCCGCG
>CALJZV010000172.1 GCA_937983475.1 uncultured Verrucomicrobiales bacterium | reverse complement strand
TTTATGCAGCGAGTTGGCT
The DNA here is from genome assembly GCA_937983475.1 of uncultured Verrucomicrobiales bacterium. GTDB lineage: Bacteria > Verrucomicrobiota > Verrucomicrobiia > Limisphaerales > JACDHS01 > CALJZV01. The sequence continues at coordinate 1,755 of CALJZV010000172.1, read as the reverse complement.
CGGCGTCGCATTTGTGGCATACACGTTCACCGTGATTTGGATACTCAGACCACATGACCACACCGCCTAACCCTCCAAGGCCAACTTTGATCGGCGCGGCGGAGGGGCGGGCGCTGGCGCTCCCGATGCCCCGGCAACTTCCAACTTTTATCCCATCGGTTTTGCTCTAAGCTCCCGTTCATGCTGACGTTGGAAGCTTTGGCCGCCCTCTTGAATTCCCACTCGGATGCCGCAAAGGCCACCGTGAAGGAATTCGCCATCGGCAACCGGCCGTTTGCCTTCAATTCGCGCCCGGCGGTGATGGGCGTCATAAACCTGTCCGCCGATTCCTGGTATCGGGAAAGCGTCTGCCTGACGGCCGAAAGCGCGATCCAGCGCGGGCGCATCCTGCATGCGCAGGGAGCGGACATCGTGGACGTGGGGGCTGAATCCACGTTGGCCCATGCGGCCCGGGCCGATGCCGCCCTGCAAAACAGCCGCTTGATCCCGGTGATCAGGGAATTGCGCCGGTCGGGCATTCTCGTCTCGGTGGAAACCTACCAACCGGAAGTCACCCGCGCCTGCCTGGAAACGGGAGCGAACATCCTCAACCTCACCGGCACGGAGGGAAGTCCGGAGCTGTTTAAAATGGTCGCCGCGCATGACGCCGCGGTGATCATCTGCTACGTGCAAGGCAACAATGTGCGCGAGGTGGGCGACTTTGATTTTTCCAACGACGCCGTGGGAATGATGCAGGATTTCTTTTCCCGCCAGATTGAGATGGCCGTTCGCAACGGCGTGGAAAAAATCTTCATCGATCCGGGGCTGGGGTTTTACTATCGCAACCTTCAGGACAGCGCAACGCGGGTGCGGCATCAGATGACGGTGTTCCTGAACACGTTCCGGCTGCGTTCTCTCGGCTATCCCGTTTGCCACGCGCTGCCGCACGCCTTTGAATACTTTGGTGAGGAAGTGCGCTCGGCGGCGCCGTTTTTTGCCGTGCTGGCCGCGCTGGGCAAAACCGATTTGTTCCGCCCGCACGCAGTGGCCAGGACCAAAGCGGTGCTGAACACGCTTCAGGTGTTTTAATTGACCATTGGGCAATTATAGGCGGCGGCACAGAAACACGCCCTCCTCGCCGGACCGGGAAATCCAGTGTCGGGCCACCGCGATGCCGTGGGCGCGAAGCTGCCGGGAAAGCAATTCGGGCGTGTGCCTATAGGAAAAGAAAAGGCGGATGCGCTCGCCGGGCTTGAACGAAAACTTTTCCGCGCCCACCGCAACGACACGCGCCGCGGTGAATTCAAACCACGCGACGATGCGCTTGAGGCCGCCGGAATCCTCGATTGCGAAGCGCACCTCGCCATCGCTTCGCTCCACACCCAGGTCGAGCAGGACGGTCAAAAGCCATTCGCGGGTCATGGCGTTGTCGTAGAGCGGAAACACCTGTTGCACGCCCGCCGCGTAATCGGGCCCGGGAGCGAGGTTGGCGCTGAGTAGGAGGCTGTCCCGCGGGCGCAACAGTTGCGCCAGTTGCGGCAAGGCATGAGCCGGCTCGAAGTTGGGCATCATGCCGAAAAAAGTCATCAGCCTGGGCGCGGTTTCATTTTCCTCGCAATCAAATATAGCGCGCCAGTCAGGGACGGTGGACAGATCGCAGACCAACGGAGAACTTTCGGCATCTGGCAGAGTTGTGAGCGCAGCCTGATGCGCCACCAGCACCATGGCTGTGCTGACATCTCAGGGCGTGTAACGAACCCTTCTCCCCTGCCCTGC
>CALJZV010000171.1 GCA_937983475.1 uncultured Verrucomicrobiales bacterium | reverse complement strand
TTTGACGTTTCCCTCGGCGCTGGCGCGCAGTATCGCCCGAAGCTGAGTGCGAAAAATGTCCTTCTCCTGAAGGCAAAACCGGATGGCGCGCCACCCCAGGAAGGGATTCATTTCCTGCGGAACCTGCAGGTGCGACAAAAACTTGTCGCCGCCCAGATCCAGCGTGCGGATGACCACCGGCGCGGGCTTGAGCGCGGCGGCGACATCGCGGTACGCCTGATATTGCTCCTCCTCCGTCGGCAACGTGTCACGATTGATGAACAAATATTCGGTGCGGAACAGGCCGACGCCCTCGGCGCCAAAGGCCTTGACGATTTCCGCGTCCCGCGACTGCTCCACATTGGCCGAAAGGATGATACGCGTGCCGTCCAGCGTGACGGCGGATTCATCATGCAGTTCGAGCAGGCGTTCCTGAAGGGTGACCTGTTTGCGCTCAAGCTGGCCGTATTCAAAAAGGGTCTGGTCGGTGGGGTTGATGATGATCTGGCCATTGTAGCCGTCCAACAGAGCGTATTGGCCGGTTTCCAGCCTTTTGGTGAGGTCATGCAAACCAACCACGGCGGGAATCCGCAGCGACCGGGCCATGATCGCGGTGTGCGATGTTTTGCTGCCAATGTCAGTGGCGAAGCCCAGCACCAGTTTGCGATCCAGCATCGCAGTCTGGGAAGGCGCCAAATCCTCGGCAATGATGATGCATGGGTCCTTGAGTTGCCGCAGGTCGGTTCCGGCTCGGCCCATAAGATTGTTCAAAACACGCGCCGAAACATCGCGCATGTCTGCCGCCCGCTCGCGCAGATAATCGTCGTCTATCTTGGCGAGGGTTTCGGCGTATTTTTCCGCGAACTCGTGAAAGGCGCACTCGGCATTGAGGCGTTTATGCTGAATAACACGGGTGACCTCCTCAATCAGCACCGGGTCTTCAAGCACCAGCAGGTGAGCGTCAAAGATGCTCGCATGGTCAGCGCCAATGCCCTCCTTGACCTGGCGCTGAACATCAAGAATTTGACGGCGGGTGTCGTGCAGGGCTTTTTCCAGGCGCTGGATTTCACGGGCAACATCCTGTTCATCGAGATGAAAGCGCGGCACACAGTCCTCGGCCTTACTGAGCACCAAAATTTTGCCCCGGGAAACGCCAGCGGAGACAGGAATCCCTTTAAAGATCCTTTCTCCGTCTTTGACGCGCTCTAGCATAAAACATACTTACCCGCATTTGGCGGGGTTGAAAAGGGATTCTTGGCTTGCGGTCGGGCACGAACTGCCAAGCAAGTAAAGCCCTTGCGCACGGCAGCATGAGCAACTCACTTTTCAAAAAAAACGGCGCCTTAAATGGCGCCGCCAGAAAAACGACCTGATTTTGCCAACTTAATCAGGAAGCAACCGCCTCGCCCTGTGCCTTGGCCGCAACTTCGGGATGCTTTTTCAAATAATCTTCCAAGGCCGCCTTTAACGCCTCCTCGGCCAGAACCGAGCAGTGGATTTTCACCGGAGGCAGCCCACCCAGCGCGTCAACGACCTCCTGATTAGAAAAATTCAAGGCTTCATCAATGGATTTTCCTTTGATCAACTCAGTGGCCATGCTCGAACTGGCAATCGCAGAGCCGCAGCCAAACGTCTTGAAGCGGGCATCCTCAATCTTGCCGTCCTTGATCTTGAGGCTGATTTTCATGATGTCGCCGCATGCCGCCGCCCCCACTTCACCCACGCCATCGGCGTCCTTAAGGTCGCCCATGTTGCGGGGATTCATGAAATGATCCATGACCGTTTCGTTGTACAAAGTGTAAGTGTCGCTCATAAGTTGGCCAAAATTGCCTGTGCCTTCGCGGTTCCCAAAGTCATCCATCCGCCAGCAACACAAGCGTGTTTTCTCAGTTCTGAGCGTAATATAAGGGCATGACCGGGAGTGTCAACCAGCGGTTTGACGCAGATTGACGCAGACGGTTTGTCGCCTGACCGAGCAAGAAATGTCCAATTCACGCCAATGGGCGGATAGCAACCGCAACCTGTGGCATCTTATTTTAGGTCTGAAAACAAACCGAAGTGTCTTTATGAAAATTAAAAAATCCAAGACCCCCGGACGCCTCGCCATTGAACTGGACGAGCGGGACGAAACTCTTCTGGCTCGCAGCACGGGGCCAGAATTGCTCAAAATCAAACGCATCCTGGTCCCGACCGATTTTTCGGAATGCTCCCAAAAAGCTCTCCAATACGCCGCGGCGTTTGCCAAGCAGTTCGGTGCTGCCTTGGATGTGGTGCATGTCGTCGTTCCACGCTACGGTGTCGAGGGATACAGCGATTTCGAGTTCAAGCGAATTCGCGGCGAAATGAAAGCGGAGGACGAGCGGAAACTTTCCGATTTGATTGATGAGCATATTCCGCGCGTCGAAGCCACCGGCGCGGTCCGGATTGGCAGTCCACCCAATGAGATTGTCGCCGCAGCCAAGGAACTGGAAAGCGATCTGATCATCATTTCCACGCATGGACACACCGGTTTCAAGCACATGTTCCTGGGCAGCACCGCCGAAGCGGTCGTTCGGCAAGCCCCTTGCCCGGTGCTGGTTGTGCGGGAACGCGAGCACGAGTTCATCAGGTCATAAGGCTGAATTCTGCGAAGGATTTGAACAAGAAAGGGCCAACGGAACGTAGCGGAAGGACAGACAGACGTCATGATTCAAGAGCCCTTGTGCCTTCGTTGCTTTGTTGTTCAGAGCAAAAACAGCGTTTGGTTGACTACCGGGAAAGCTCCCGAACCCACCATGCGTGGCGTTTGTAGGCCTTGAACCCCTTTTCGCCGAGCATCCCGGTGATGGTCCGCTCGGTTTCCGCCTGGATGGCCAGCAGCTTTTCCTTGCGCTCCTCAGTCGAGAGCGAGGAATCGCTACGGACTTTGTTGGCGGCTTTTTGAACGTCGCCGCGCATGTCGTACACCTGCCTGGCCACGGCCCTGTCGAGGTTAAGCTTCTGGGTGATTTCCACAGCCTGCCGGTACTCATAATTCTGGTTGAGTTGAAATTCCGCAAACCGCTCCTCGCCCAGCGCGGCGCGCAGGGCCTCGTCAATTTCCTTGCGCCGTTTGGATCGCTCCTCGGAGGAGAGTTTTTCACCGGTTTCAGAATGTGTTGAACCCAGCTTTTGTTCCGCCAGCTTGGCGCGGGCAATGGCCCGATATTCCTCTTCATTTACCTCAAACCCCTGAAGTTCATTCCACTGCATGCTCCGAAGGGTATCGCTAGTCCGCACCTGATATTCAAACAACTCCTCCGGTGAAAGTATTTTGGCCAAAGCAGCCTCCTTTTCCTCTTCAATTTTCCGTAACGCCTTCTGGTCATCCTCGTCCATGTAACCGCGCGCTTTCAGGTGAATTTCGCTGCTCAATTCCTGGAATTTCATCGTGACTTCGGACAGTTGCTCGCGCTTGCCTTCGGCGAGACTTTTGTAGAAAGAATCCTCCTCCTCCCAGCCCCACCCGCTGATGCGCGACATCGTTCTCATGTAGTCCATGCCGAGCAGTTCCTTGAACAGTTCCCGTTGCTCCTTGAAAGCCTCCTGCATGGCCCTGTGATATTCCGGATTGCGGGTCCAGTGGCTGCGCATGTCCGATTGCCAGTATTTGAAGCGCCCGTCTTCAGGCGGGCGCAAATGGGCGAGTTTGCTTCGGTAAAGCTTGTTCAGGTCAGCCGCAATAATCACGGCAATGGTGTCCTCCGGACAGCCAATGGCGCGCAGGTTGGCAATGTAGGCTTTGTAGTCATCGGACTCAATCCGCCGCCAATCAACACCCTCATTCTGGTCAGAATTTACGGTTTCAGTGTGAGCCGGTTTCGCCCTCTGGCCAGCAGCAGCGACAGGACTTACTCCGGGGAAGACGGCCTCTTCAATGGATTCAGCAGATAACTCCTCCGCCCTCTCCTGCGTCTGGCGCTTGCGCAAGCCTGACTCCAGAATCGCCACCAGAACGAGGTTGGCCAGCAGCGAAATGAAAAGCAGTTTCTTCATGTGCGGGGTTTGGGTTTGTCGGGGGAAAGGTTGCGAAGCCACCATCCCTGCCGGTTGGTGTATTTGCGGAAACCGTCCGCGCCGAGAACTTCTGTCACCGCACTTTCGGTTTCCTCGCGGATTTTGCGCAATGTCTCCTCGCGCTGTTCGGCGGACAACTCTTTGTTGTTTCGCACTTCCTTGACAGCCTCCTCGGCGTCCTCCTTCAGGGAATACACCGTGTCGGCGCGCTCCCGCGGCAATTCCCATCGCTCGGTCATTTTCACCAACTGGCGGTAATCGTAATCCTGTGACCGCTTGTACTGGGCGAAACGCTCATCGCCCAGCATCTGCCTGAGCTGCGCGTCGGCTTCCTCGACCGCTTTTTTGCGCCGTTCCAGGCCAGCCTTGTCGTCCGGGTCGGAGGGATATTGCAGGTCCTCCTCGCGCGCCTTTCGCACAGCGAACATGCGGCGGAACTCCTCCTCGCTGACGTCGAACACCTCCAGGTCGTGCCGAAGCTGGGACGCTACCCCGGACGCTCGCACGTCATATTCCTGCAACTCCTGGGGATTGAGGATGCCGGACAGTTCCTCCAGTCGCTGGCGATACAGCTCGCGCAGCTTGGCGCGGTCCTCGTCGTCATAAAATCCAGTGCGTTGAATTTCCTGTTCAAGCGCGGTGTATTTTTCCTGGATGTCGCGAACCTTCTCCTTGCGGTCGTTATCCGTGAGAAAATCAAAGTTTCGCGTGTGGTAATCCACCTGGCCATGATCGCGTTTCATTTGCTCATTGGGATCGACGCCCAAGAGCGAAATCAGCAGCTCGCTCTTCTATTTCTCCAACGCCCGGATTTTGCGCTGCCGTTCGGCATAATCCTTGTCCATGTAACGCGAGCGGCCCATTTCCCAGTAACGGTTGGGGTTCCAGCCGCGCAATTCCCGCAGTTGGCTGCCGTAAGCCTGGTTGACCCGCGCCGTGACCAGATCGCGGATTGTTTCCTCGGGGCATCCCGCGGCGCGCAAGTTGGCGATGAACGTCGCGTAATCGGAGGACTCAATTTCGCTCCAGTCCTTGGGCCGGTCGGCAAGGGCCGCATCGGACAGCGCTGGCGCGACGGCATCGCCCGAAAGGGGCCCGCGCCTCAGTTGTCGGGCCCGCTGCCGGAAAACCTGAACGGACGGTTTTATTTCCTCGGAAGTCGAAAGGGAGGAAGGCGGCACAGCCGCGCGGTAAATATAAATTGCCACCGCGCCCAACCCCAGGTTGAGCGCCAACGACAACAGCAGAAAGTTGTTTGGTTTCATTCCTATAAGCCTACAAGCCCGGCTTCCCGAACCCGGGTTAGAGTTTTAGCAACTCATGGATGGACAGCAAATGAAAAGAATTTGTTCATTTTCTCATGAGGCAATTCCAAGCCATGCGTCACTCCGCAGTTCATGGGAAACGAAAAAACGGCGCGCTCCAAACAAGAACGCGCCGCGAATTCAATTCCGATTCAAAACCGGACCCAGGTTGGGAATTTAACGGCCCACGCCCATGGTCAGCAGGAACTCGATGTTGTTGCGGGTCTTCTTGAGTTTGCCCAGAAGCAGTTCCATCGCCTCGACCGGCGGCACGCCGGTGAGCGCGCGGCGCAGCATGACGATCCGGCTGTATTCGTCGGGGTGATACAGCAACTCCTCCTTGCGGGTGCCGGAGAGCTCGACATTGATCGAGGGGAAAATGCGGCGGTCCACCAGGTGGCGATCCAGATGCACCTCCATGTTGCCGGTGCCCTTGAATTCCTCGAAAATGACCTCATCCATTCGGCTGCCGGTGTCGATCAGCGCTGTGGCCATGATGGTGAGCGAGCCGCCTTCCTCGATGTTGCGGGCCGCGCCAAAGAATCGCTTGGGCTTGTGCAGCGCGTTGGCGTCCACGCCGCCGGACAGGATTTTCCCCGAGTGCGGCTGGATGGTGTTGTAGGCGCGGGCCAGGCGGGTGATGGAATCGAGCAGGATGACGACATCCTTCTTGTGCTCGACCATGCGCTTGGCTTTTTCAATCACCATTTCGGCGACCTGCACATGGCGCTCCGGCGGCTCGTCAAACGTGGAGCTGATGACCTCGGCGCCTTTGCAGGTGCGCTCCATGTCGGTGACCTCCTCGGGACGCTCATCGATGAGCAAAATGAAAAGGTAAGACTCGGAATTGTTCTTCAGGATGGCGTTGGCGAGCTTCTGCATCAGCACGGTTTTGCCGGTGCGCGGCGGCGCCACGATCAATCCACGGGTGCCTTTGCCTATGGGGCAGACCATGTCCAGCACGCGCGTAGAAAGCTCCTCAGGATGCGTTTCCAGCAGGAAGCGCTTGTTGGGAAACAGCGGCGTGAGGTTGTCGAAATGCGTTTTATCCTTGGCCTTGTCGGGCTCCTCGCCATCCACCGCCTCGACTTTCAAGAGAGCGAAAAAGCGTTCCTTGTCCTTGGGCGGGCGGATCTGTCCTGCAATCAGGTTGCCGGTTTGCAAATCGAACCGGCGAATCTGCGAGGGTGAAACATAAATATCTTCCGGGCACGGCAGGTAATTGAAGCTGCGGGAGCGGAGGAACCCGAAACCTTCCGGCAGAATTTCCAGGACCCCCTCGGAAAACATCACACCGGCGCGCGCGGCATTGCATTGAAGGATGTGGAAGATCAGCTCGTGCTTGCGCATCGTGCCGAAATTCTCAATGCCCATCTCCCTGGCAATCTTGTTGAGATCAGGCATGCTCATCGCCTGCAATTGCGCGATATTGACCGACGGCACGGTCATGTCGGGCTGGTAATCGCGATCATACCCTTCTTCGGGCTCGGGCTCGCGACGGCGAGGCGGCTCCGGCTGGGGCGCGCGTTGTGCTGGTGCGGGTTCCGGGGCAACTGCGGCTTCGCCGGCTTTTTTGACGGCAGGAGCCTCTTCCTTGGAAGGCGCTTTTTCCTTGTTGGCAGCGGGCTCGACAGGTTCAGCTTGTTTTTCCGCGGGAGCTTCGGCGAGGGCTTCGGGCGATGCGCCATTTTGGGCGATCAACTCCGGCTCCTCCGCCTTCGCGGTTTTGCGTTTGGCAGTTTTTTTGGTTGCGACTCGGGGCATAAATCAAATGTGGTTTTTAAAAAATGTTAAGCCTAGTGGCAGGGCACTGGCAGGACTCTGCGTCCAGATTGGATGCCTGAAACCGACAATCGTTCAAAATTAGGATTTCAGTCGGGGATTTGGCCTCCCATGCGCCGCAAAGTTTAATCAATATGGCAGGGGAAACCGAGCAGTCAAATCGCGGACACGTTGCCTGACCTTGTGGGCGGCGTCAAGGTTCTTGATGTCGCAAAGCACCTCGGCAATCATGTCAGCAATGGCGGCCATTTCGGCCTCCTTCATGCCGCGGGTGGTGACAGCCGGTGTGCCAAGGCGAATGCCGCTGGCCTGGAACGGAGAGCGGGTTTCAAAGGGAATGGTGTTCTTGTTGACCGTGATGCCGGCCTCGTCCAGAGCAGCCTGGGATTCCTTGCCGGTAAGGTTGCGCGCGCCCACGTCCACCAGCATGAGATGGTTTTCGGTGCCGCCGCTGACCAACCGGAAATTGTTCCGCTGCATCCCCGCGGCGAAAGCCCTGGCGTTTTTGACAATCTGCTGCTGATATTCCTTGAAGCCCGGCTGGAGTGCCTCCTGAAAGCAAACGGCCTTGGCGGCAATCACGTGCATGAGCGGGCCGCCCTGGATGCCGGGGAACGCCTGCGAATCAATGTCCTTGGCGTATTTTTCCTTGCAGAGAATCAATCCGCCGCGGGGCCCCCGCAACGTCTTGTGCGTGGTGGTGGTGACAAAGTCCGCATGTTCAACAGGGCTGGGATGAATGCCCGCGGCAATCAATCCGGCGATATGGGCAATATCGGCCAGCAGATACGCGCCGACTTCTCGGGCGATTTCGCCCATTCGCTTGAAGTCAATGACCCTCGGATAGGCGCTGGCGCCAACGGTGATCATTTTGGGTTTGTGCTCGCGGGCCATGGCGGCGAGTTGATCGTAGTCAATGCGCTCATCCTCCTTGCGCACACCGTAATGAATGATTTCAAAAAATTTGCCCGAGAAGTTCGCCTTGTTGCCGTGGGTCAAATGGCCGCCGTGGGTCAGGTCCATGGTCAGCATCTTGTCGCCGGGCTTGAGCACGGAAAAATAAACGGCCATGTTGGCCTGGCTGCCGGAGTGGGGCTGGACGTTTGCGTGGTCGGCGCCGAAGAGTTTTTTGGCGCGGTCGATCGCCAGTTGCTCGACCGTGTCCACGTTTTCGCAGCCGCCGTACCAGCGCTTGCGGGGATACCCCTCGGCGTATTTGTTGGTCAACACCGAGCCTTGCGCCTCCATAATGGCGGGGCTGGTAAAGTTCTCGCTGGCAATCAGCTCGATATTTTCCTGCTGGCGTTGTTTTTTGAGGCAAATTGCAGAGGCAATTTGGGGGTCACCCTTGTCGACGGCCACCTTCAAAATGGGCCGACAGGAATGCGTCCAAAATTTTTGTCGCGTCCTCTGAGGGAATCACTTTCGCCCCCAGGCAAAGCACGTTGGCGTCGTTGTGCTGGCGGCAAAGACGAGCCATTTCCTCGTTGAACACCAGCGCGGCGCGCACGCCGGGCACCTTGTTGGCGGTGATACTCATGCCCACTCCTGAGGTGCAAACCAGCAAGCCCAGTTCGCTGCTGCCTTCTGCCACCGACTGCGCGACGGCATGCGCGTAATCCGGATAATCCGTGGAGGCGGTCGAATGCGTTCCGAAGTCGGTGCAGGCGATGTTGTAGCGCTTCAGATGCTCCTTGAGCGTTTCCTTCAATTCAAAGCCGCCGTGGTCGGCGCCAATCGCGATGAGAGTTTGCTTGGAGTCGTGCATGGTCGAGCCCTGTGCGGTTTGTTCAACAAAAGTCAGCAACGAGGCAATGCCCTGTTCAATCTGGTCGCGGCAATTGACATAGATTTCGTAAGAGCCGCCAATCGGGTCGGCCACATCCTTCTCGAACGTGTCCAGCGTCTCGTCGAATTCACGAAGAAGGAATGTTTTCTCCGCGGCCTGCGGATACAGGAGCATCACCGAATCCACATGATTGTGGGTCATCCCAAAAATGTAGTCCGCCTGATTGACCAGATCGGCGGTCAGCATACGGCTGCGCTGCCGTGAAATGTCGATTCCCAGCTCCTTGAGCGCCCGCACCGCGTAAAGGCTGGGCGGTTGGCCATCTATGGCGCCAACACCGGCTGATAATACCCGATACTCCCCGCGCCCTTGGACTGCATGGCGAAAAAGCCCCTCAGCCATCGGGCTGCGGCAGACATTTCCGGTGCAGACAAAGAGAATGGTCTTCATTCCTGAATTACGCGGTTGAACTTGGGGCTGGACTGGCAAATCGTCAACGGCGAAATCGCTCGCCACACGCCAAAAATGCCTGATTTCCCTTTGAACTTGCCCTCCACCGGGCGGTTTGATTTTTTGCGCACAAATTTTTGATAACTTTTACTCCGTCCCTGTCAAAGCTCTCAACATTGCATGTCAACTCAACATTACTCCATCAGCGGAATCAATCGCTACTCCGCCAAAAAAATGTCCAAGCCCGTCAATTTCGTCTGCTTTGCCCCGGACGCCCAAACGGTTTATTTGATTGGTGATTTCAATGACTGGCATCCTTCCGCCACCCCGATGAAACGGCATGTGGACGGCTCCTGGCAGGCGCAGGTGTCGCTTAATCACGGCCACCATCATTACCAGTTCCTCATTGATGACAAACCCGCTCTGGACCCCAAGGCACAGGGCATCGCTCGCAACGAACGCAACGAAAAAGTCTCCATGATTGCGGTCAGTTGAGGGTTTCCCCGCCCAATTGGCGTCGACCCTGTTTCTCCGCCTCATTTTTCTGACGCTGCTCCGCGAAAAAATTCTGGAGCAGCACCCGGCATTCCGGCTCGCGAATCCCCGCCGAAATTGCGCACTGATGATTCAGCGTTGGAAACTGCAGCAGGTTCAGTGCGCTGCCCGCCGCGCCGGCCTTGGGATCGCTTGCGCCAAACACCACCCGCCCCAACCGGGCATGCACAATCGCCCCGGCGCACATCGGGCAGGGCTCCTTGGTCACATACAGCGTGCAATCGTTCAGTCGCCAGTCGCCCACCGACTCCTCCGCCTGCGTGATGGCCAGCATCTCGGCATGAGCGGTGGCGTCCTTGAGCAACTCCACCTGATTGTAGGCACGAGAAATGACACGTCCGGCGCGAACTATCACAGCGCCCACCGGCACCTCCTCCGCCTCGTAGGCGCGAACGGCCTGCCGCAGGGCTTCGCCCATGAAATAATGATCGCTCTGTAGGTCAATGATGGGTTCTTCAGGCATGATGCGCGGAAAGGTTGGGTTTGACCGATTCCTCCACAGTCCAGAGATTCGTTCCGTCGGCCTGGCAATGGCAGTGCGCGGCAAAAAAAACGCCCCGGTGTTGCCAGAACAATGGCCAGATTTGCTCCAAATCCGTCTGCGGCATGGTCAGCGTGGCCAACTCGCTCCTTTTAAAAAAATGAAACCGTCCTTCGCGGTGGTCCGCGGGCACGGCCTTAAGCCTGGGCTTGACCTCGAACAGAAACATCAACCAATGGGCCGCGCCCTGATAACCATGCTCACTGACAATGCCGGTCAGATGCAAATCGGTTGGTCGAAGCTCCAGCCCCATTTCCTCTTGAGCCTCACGGCAGGCGCAGGCGTAAGGCGACTCGCCAAGGTCCTGGATCAACTTGCCGCCGCACGGGCTCCAGCAACCGCGGTTGGGCTCCTGGGCGCGCTCCAGGAGCAACACTTCATCCTGATCGTTGAAGCAGTAGAGCAGCGTCGATATTTTATACGGCAACGGCATGGGGCGAACAGGACAGCCAATGACAAATGACCAATGTTCAAGGACCAAAAAACCAAAGTATCAAGTGCGTTCCTTGAGGCTGGTCATTGGACCTTGGTCCTTTGTCCTTGGTCATTAATCCTCACTTCTCCTTCGCCGCCGCCGGCTTGCCGATGCAGTACAAATTCTCTGCCGTGCGGATGAATAACTGCCCGGAGGCAATGGCTATGGAGGACCGGCAAGGCTCCTCGCTCATTTTAATGGTGGAGAGAATCTTGAATTCGTCGCCAGCCTCCAGGACGAAGACCGTTCCCGGCTCGCTGATGCAGTATATTTTCCCATCGGCAGCGGTGGGCGATGAACGGAAGATTTCGCGCACGCCCATGTTGCCCTGCCAAAGTTTTTTGCCTGTCGCCGGCTCCAGGCAGGTCATCACCTGACGGTCGCCATCAAACACATACAGGCGGTTGTTGTAGTAAAGCGGGGTGACGCAATCGGTCGCGTACTCGTCAAATTGCCAGGCGACATGCGTGTCAGTAATCAGGCCCTTGCCGCCATCGCGAATGGCAAACACCGGTTCTTTCTTGGGCGCGAAGGCAAAGATCAACCCGTCGCCGGTCACCGGCGAGGGAACAATGCGCCACCATGGGCTGTTTTTCTGGTTCAATCCGCCGCAACGCCAGATTTCCTTGCCATCCTTGGGGCTGTGGCCGGTGATCACATCACCGCCGAGGATGAGGATTTCCTCCCCGTTTTTGCCCTTGAACGGAATGGGTGTCGCGTAGGATTCCTGCGATTCCTTGAGCGCCTCGGTGGGCCGGATCTGTCGCCAGACATTCTTCCCGGTTTTGGCGTCAATGCACAGCACGTAGGACTCCCGCGTGGGCTTGTCGTCCAAAGCGTGGGAATAATCATCCGGTGGATCGCGCTGAAGCACTTGAACGTACAAACGCCCCTTGTAGAGGAGCGGGCTGGAACCGTAGAGCCACATCAGCGAAAACTTGCCGTATTCCTTGGCCAGATTGCGGTGCCATAATTCCTTTCCACTGAAGTCGTACGCCGCCAAATCGCCCGTGCCGAACATCACATACACCGACTTGCCATCGGTCGCCGGCGACGGCGACGCCATGTTGTTGCGCCCGATGGTCCGGTCGCCCACACCCACCTGCTTTTCCCACAGCACCTTGCCGGTGCGGCGGTCCAGGCAATAAAGCAGCAGATTTTTTTGCGCGTCGGGGCTGGTGACAAACACATGATCGCCCCAAACCGCCGGCGTGGCACCGCTGAGGCCGGGCATTGGAGCCACCCAGGCCACATTCTCGGTCTTGCTCCAGGTTGTGGGCAAATTTTTCTCCGAGGTCGAGCCGTTGAAGTTGGGACCGCGCCATTGGGGCCAGTTGCCCGCCAGGACGGAGTCAGGCATCCCGTTCAAACAAGCGGCCACGGACAAAATGAGGCAAAAGCGTTTCATAACATTGGCGTGTTCGTGGCGGTTGCTATAGCACCTGCATCCAGGCGAAACAAGCGCTTTCGCCCCGAACCAGACCGCAGGGCGTCCATTGGAAAAAATTTGCCTCGCCGCCGGTTGAATGAAACCGCCCCGGTGCTACTGTGATGGCCGAGTGCGACGGAAAAAAATCTTCTACATTGTGGTGGCCATCCTTTTGGCTGTAGTCCTGACAGGATGCCAAATGGCGAAGTTTTATTCCCAGGCCGTGGGCGGGCAGTTGGAGATTTTCCAGAAGCAAAAACCCATCGAAAAGGTCCTGGCCCAGCCCGGAACTCCCGGGAAATTAAAAACTAAGCTTGAGTTGATCCTGGAAGCGCGGCGCTTTGCCGAGAAGGAGCTGGGGCTGGATCCAGACGGCCATTACCTGCGCTATGCCGATTTGGGACGCGAGCACGTGGTTTGGAATGTTCATGCCGCGCCGGAGTTTTCCATGGAACCCAAAGCCTGGTGGTATCCGTTTGTCGGCAGCGCCAAGTACCGCGGCTATTTCACCGAGAAGGATGCCGAGAACTACGCGGAAAAACTTCGGCGCAAAGGGTACGACGTGTATGTCGGGGGCGTGGACGCCTACTCGAAGCTGGGCTGGTTCAAGGATCCGGTGCTCAACACCTTTGTGTATGACGGCGACACTGCGCTGATTGAAACCATCTTTCACGAGCTGGCGCATCAACGGCTGTTCATCAGCGGAGACAGCGACTTCAACGAGGCGTTTGCCACAGCCGTTGGCGAGGAAGGCGTGCGCCGCTGGCTGGCTACCAAGTCCGACAGTGCCACCCGAGAAAAATATCTGCAATCCCGCGCTCGCAAGGAACAGTTCATCCAACTCGTTCGCCAAACGCGAGACCGACTCGAAGCGCTCTACAATCAAGCGGCAGCAGATAACAAGCCCGGCTTGAGCGATGTTGAACTGCGCGATCAAAAGCGCCGCATCATCGCCGGAATGCGCGAAACTTATGAGAAATTAAAAGCCGAGTGGAACGGGTTTGCAGGTTACGACCACTGGTTTGAAGGCCCGCTCAACAATGCCCAGCTCAACACCGTGTCGCTTTACTACGATCTGGTGCCCGCTTTCCGGAGCCTGCTGACCCAGCACGACGGCGACCTGGAACGGTTTTACGACGCCGTGGAAGCTTTTGGGAAAATGAAAAAGGACCAGCGCCACGACGCCCTCAAGGCGCTGATGCAAGCGACTTCCACAGCCGCTCCAAACCCTCGCGGCACCGCACACGCGGTTCAAAACCCAGCTCGCGCCGGATCTTCTCAATCGAAGCCGCCGAGTGTTTGATGT
>CALJZV010000170.1 GCA_937983475.1 uncultured Verrucomicrobiales bacterium | reverse complement strand
CGCCCATCAAAGGGGGGATTGACGTCGTCCCCCCGCGGCACCCACGGTTGAAAAAATAGAATGCAGCGGGGGCGCCCGGCATGACAAGCAGCGCCTTGGCGACGGCATTGGACTGAAACGACGCCAGCATCAGAGGCACGCAGTTGGTTCTGGTCAATTCCACCACGTTGGTGCGCAGAGGCATCCTCCCCAAAGCCGCTGCCCACGCCTCCATAGCTGTCAGCGAATTGATGGAGAAAAACAGCAAGCCCACCAGCGCCACATATCGCAGTACACGCGCTTTCATTTTCTCAGAACGATAGCGGCACGATGCGTTCCTGAAGTTGCGCAGTCCAGCGCGCCACATAACTGAGGGTGCGGTAAATCTGTTCCAGCCGCTCCAACGGAAGGGCCGATGCCCGGTTGCTCGAGCCCGGCTCAGGCGCCGTTTTCCAGGCCGCATTCAGCGATTGAAGTTCCGCGAAAAGCTCGTCGCGCCGGACGTTGATTTTCTGCTGCAACGCCTGCAATTTCTCCACCCATTCCTGGCTTTGTTCAAACACCTTGACCTTCAGCAGCGGCGATGTGACCTGATCCTTCTGGACCAGAAATGCGTCGGCGTCTCGGCAGGTTTGGCCCACCTCCACAAACAAATCCATCGTGCCCGGCGGAATGCGCTGGATGTCCCTGGGCTTCTGCCCCAGTTCCAGTTCCAGCAGGTGCAACAGCCGTTCCCGGGGTTCGCGCAGGCAGTTGTAGGCGGCATTCAAACCCGCGTAACGGCGGGTGGCCTGTTCCTTGTCCTCGGCGCTGGCGCCATGCACGCGGTCAGGATGGGCCTCGGCGGAGAGCCGGATAAACTTTTCCTTCAAGGCCTCCAAATCAAGCCAAGGACGCCAAGGTTCGTTGAGCAATGCGAAGTGGTCGGTCATGGAGTCACGCAATCTTGGCGGCCAACGCGGGTTTTAATTAACTTGTGGAAAATTAAAAAAGGTCGGCAAAAAAATGAAACATCAGGCGCTGAAGCTTTCGCCACAGGAGCAACTGGTGGCCGCATTGGGGTTTTTCACCTTGAACCCGCCGTCCTGAAGCGCGTCCACGTAATCCAGTTCGCTCCCGGTCACATACAGCGCGCTTTTGGGGTCCACCACCACCTTGATGCCGCTGCTCTCCACCAGAATGTCGCGGTTGGCCGGGGCGTCCTGGAGGTCCATTTTGTACTGCAAGCCGGAGCAACCGCCGCCGACGACCGCCACGCGCAGCACGCCGTTGGGACGGCCTTGCTTGGTCAGCAGCGAAGTGACCTTGTGGGCCGCGGCCGGGGTGACTTTGACCAGGCGCTCATCGCCCACGCGAAAACTGGGCTGCGTGCCGGCGTTTGTTTTATTGACCGATCCGGAAATCATGACCAGTTCAAGCTATCTCTCGGCAACCGAGGCGTCAACTTTGCTGCGCGCAAGGATGGCGCCTATTCTTGTGCGTGACATTTGGCGCAAACTCATTTGAATCCCAGCACCATGGCCCGAGAATCGATTTCCGAAAAAAAACAGCGCGCCAGCGAAATCATTGCCCGGCTCAAAGCCGCCTATCCGGATGCGCATTGCGAATTAAACTTCACCAACCCGCTGGAGTTGCTTGTCGCCACCATTCTTTCGGCTCAATGCACCGACCGCCAGGTGAACATTGTCACCGCGGACCTGTTCAAAAAATACCGCTCCGCCGCCGACTACGCCCGCGCTCCCTTGAGCGAACTGGAAAACGACATTCGCCGGATTGGTTTTTTCCGCAACAAGGCCAAAAACATCCAGGCCTGCTGCCGTGTGCTTGTGGAAAAATATAACGGCACGGTGCCGAGCACGATGGAGGCGCTCACCGAACTGGCCGGGGTGGGCCGCAAAACCGCCAACGTGGTCCTTGGAAATGTCTTCAACATAAACGAGGGCGTCGTCGTGGACACCCACGTGGCGCGGCTTTCCCAACGCTTGAACCTGTCCCAGGAAGCCTCTGCGGTCGCGATTGAGCAGGATTTGATGAAACTGGTGCCGCGCGAGGATTGGACCCTCTTTAGTCATCTGCTGATCTGGCATGGACGCCGCCGCTGCACCGCGCGCAATCCGGATTGCCCGCATTGCGAAGTGCTGGGGTTGTGTCCGGAAGGGCAGGCGCGCCTGAGAACCGAAAGTGCGGAGAAAACAAACCGCGCCAGGAAGCGGACTGCATGAGCGCCGACTGGCTCTTGTTAATGAGCGGCCCCAACGATGCGGCCTGGAACATGGCGCTGGACGAAGCCCTGTTGGAAACCGCGCCTCAGATTAACGCGCCGGTGTTGCGCTTTTATGAGTGGAAGGAACCGGCGGCCAGTTTTGGCTACTTCCAGAAGTTTCAGGAAATTGAAAGAGCCACGTTGCTGCGCCCTCTGGTTCGCCGTCCCACCGGTGGCGGTTTGGTGCCGCACGACGGGGACTGGACTTACAGCCTTGTGTTTCCGCCGGGTCACTTCTGGCATGAACTCAAGGCGGTGGAGAGCTATGAACGAGTCCATGCATGGGTTCGCGACGCGTTTGCCCGTATGAGCGTTGCCACAGTGCTTTCTCCATGCTGCCAAAAGGACATTCCCGGCCAATGTTTCCTGGGAGCGGAAAAGTTTGATGTGCTCTGGCACGGACGGAAAATTGCCGGAGCGGCGCAGCGCCGGACCAAAACCGGCCTGTTGATCCAAGGTTCGGTGCAACCCCCGCCGCTTCGCCTCAAGCGCGCCGACTGGGAAGCCGCCATGCAGGGGGTGGCCTCGGAACAGTTTTCAATTTTCTGGAAGCCGATGACAATTCATCCGTCCCTTGAGGGATTGACCCGCCAACTGGCTGAAAACAAATACACGCAGGCCGACTACAACCAAAAGCGATAAACGGCGCGATTTGTGGCTTACCTTGCGGCAAAATGAGCCGGATTGGTTTGCTTCATGCGCCCAAATCGGCGATATACTGGACGTCCGGCTCTGTTGCCGGGCATTGCTGTGAATCGTGCCGTCATTTTGTTCGTGTTGCTGCTGGCCTGCTGTCCGCTTCAATCCGCCATTCTCCTCGAAGACTTTTTCAATTACCCGGATGGCCCCATCGTCTCGGTCAGCGCCGGGAAATGGACCACACACAGCGGCACAACGGGACAGGTGGATGTCGCCTCGGGCCGCGTGGTTTTAACCGGTTCGGAAACCGAGGACGTCAGCGCATTGCTGGCCGGGCAGCCGTATGATTCGGCCGGTGCCACCAATCAGCTTTACACCAGTTTCATCGTGCGATTCACCACGTTGCCAGCGGGAGCCGGCTCCTACCTCGCGCACTTCAGGGATCCGGCAGGCAGCGGATTTCGCGCGCGGGTTTGGGCGTTGACCAATGGCGCGGCGGCCAGCGCGTTCCGAATCGGCATCTCATCCACAGGCGGGTCCGCGGTCAATGTCAGCCTTGCCCAAGATTTGGTTTTGAACACGGATTACCGGGTGGTGACGCGCCTTTCGTTGACCAATTCCGTGTCTGCGCTCTGGATCAATCCTTTGGCTGAAAGCGACCCCAGCGTGGTCACCACCGAATCGGCAACCACATTCACCGCGGCCTCCTATGCCTTTCGGCAACACAGCGGCATGGGCGCCTGCCTTCTGGATGACTTGCGGATGGGAACAACCTTTGCCGATGTGGTGCCCGCCGCCGGAACGCCTCCAAGCATCAGTGCGCATCCGGCAAATCAGACCGTTGTCGAAGGCGGGACAGCTATTTTCATCGTCCGTGCCGAGGGCACGCCGCCGCTGAGCTATCAATGGCAGTGGAACGGCTCGAACATCCCGGGAGCCACGGGCACAGCGTTGACTCTGGCCAATGTCACCACCAGCCAGGGCGGCAACTATCGCGTCCAGGTGAGCAACCCTTACGGGGCTTTGTTCAGTGAAGTGGCGCTTTTGACGGTAAACACGACCACGGCCTACCAGCCTGCCGCGTTGTCATTGCTTAGTTACAACGTCAAGGGCAACGGCGCGACCAACTGGAGCACCAATGCGCCGCAGGTCCAGGCCATTGGACGGCAAATGAGCTATTTGAAACCCGACGTGATCACCTTTCAGGAAATACCGTTCAATTTGAGCCATGAAATGACCAATTTTGTGAAGGCGTATCTGCCGGGTTATTTTCTGGCGAACAATTCGGGAACCGACGGTTTTGTCCGCAGTGTCATTGCCAGCCGGTTTCCCATCACCCGTTCCCAAAAGTGGCTTGATGGGGTGAGCCTGACGAACTTTGGCTACAACGGGAATTTCACGAGGGATTTGTTTGAGGCGCAAATCGCCGTGCCGGGCTTCGCGCAGCCGCTGCATGTGTTCACCACGCATCTCAAGTCCGGGGGCTCCGCCGACGATGCCCAGCGCCGTGCTGCCGAGGCCGGAGCCATTTCCAACTATTTTGTGACCGGCTTCCTGACCACCAACAGCCAACGGCCATACGTTCTCACCGGCGATATCAATGAGGACGTGGACAACCCTCCGAGCAACAGCCAGCAACCGGTTCAGCGGTTGGCCAACCTGGCGACCGGCCTGCAATGGACCACACCCCGCAACCCCTTCGACAACAACCAGCGCACCTGGTCGATTCAGGCCGCAAGCCTGAGTTCGCGGCTGGATTACATTTTTCCAGGAGGATTATTGTTCACCAACATTGCGAGCAGCCAGGTATTCCGGACCGATTTGCTCAACCCCACGCCGCCGGCCATCCAACAATTCGACAACAAGACCGCGTCGGATCACCTGCCTGTGCTGATGGTGTTTCACAACCCGTGGGAACCGCCGTTTCACATCGCGTCGCTGACCAGAAGCAACCAGCAAGTGACGCTGAACTGGCAGAGTGCCTTGGGACGCCAATATAATGTGGAGGCTGGCTCCACGCTGGGAATTTGGTCGGTGCTGGCATCCAACCTGACCGCGCAGGGGAGCGGCATGACATTTGCCACCAACACGGCCCAACCCCTCTACTTCTTCCGGGTTCGCAGGCTGCCTTGATCGGAATAGCGAGCAGGAATTTTACGCGCTTTCAAAAATTCATGCGGGGCTGACCCAAAGTCGGGCTTTCGCATCGCCTCAGCGACCAAAACAAGACGGGCAACAAAGGCAAATCCCGTTGCGAAATGACGCTGTGGCTTTCATAATCCTCGGACCCAACGACATGCCGCAAAAAACCAACAGGCCATCCATGATGGCTGGGAAAATCCGGGAACCGCACTCGCGCAACCTTGTGTTCGGCTTGGCCGGCCTGCTGTTTTTGACACTGCTCATCTACATCCCCAGTTACCACGCGGGCTTCATCTGGGACGACGACGTGATTGCGGCCAACCCCTTGATGAGGGAGGGCTGGAAGGGCCTGCGGGACATCTGGTTCAGCACCCGTTATGGCGATTTCGTGCCATTGACCGCAACCACCTTCTGGCTGGAGTGGCAATTGCACGGCACGATGAAGGAAATCCAGCATTTTACCAACGTCGTCTTGCACGCCTTCAACGTGGTCCTGCTGTGGCGGGTGCTTGTACACCTGAAAATTCCGGGGTCCTGGCTGGCAGCTGCGGTCTTCGCTGTTCATCCGGTGTGCGTCTCCTCGGTCACTTGGCTGGCTGAGAGGAAAAACACACTGTCTATGTTTTTTTACCTGTTGAGCCTCCTGTTTTATTTCAAAAGCGAACATCAAGATCACACCGAAACTTTCCCAACATCCGATGCTCAGGGCGTGTCCCGAGGGAGGAAATCATTCTCGGGTTTGTATTGGCTTTCGTTTGTTTTTTTCCTGCTCGGGTTGCTGAGCAAAACGTCCGTGGTGGTCCTTCCTGTCGTGATGCTGTTGTGCGCCTGGTGGCGACACGGACGGATTGATCGAACCACAATTCATCGTGTCGCGCCTTTCTTTGGTTTTGCTTTCACAATCGGTGTGGTGACACTGGTGGCGCACCATATTCTGGCTCCAAAGATCGGGGTGCTTCCGTCAAATGACAGCCTGCTTGTTCGGACTTTGGCGGCGGGAAGGGCTTTTTGGTTTTACCTGGCCAAGGACCTCCTGCCTGTTGGACTGACCCTTCATTACCCGCGATGGACAATCAATCCCATGTCGCCGCTGGCCTATCTTCCCGGGCTGGCCCTCGTGGGAATGTTCGCAGTCTTCTGGCGATTTCGGCAGAAATGGGGCAGAAGCTGCCTGTTCGGCCTGGGTTATTTCGTGCTGGCTTTGGGACCGACCATCGGTGTGATAAACATGGCGTTTCTGCTTCTGGCGCAGGTAGCCGACCATTTCCAATATTTGGCGTTGCCCGGCATTATCGCCTTGGTGACCGGCGGTGCCCTGTATCACCTCCAACGGCGCATGGGTCAATCGCCCCAAGCACTTCAGTGCATGCTGTTCATTTTGTTTGTGGTGCCGCTGGCCGCGCTGTGCTGGCATCACCAGCGGGTGATGGCCAATCCTGAGGCATTGTGGAGGGACAACCTTCGCAAGAACCCCAATTCATGGATTTCATACAACAACCTTGGAGGCGTTCATTTCGGTCGGGAAGAATATCCGGAAGCCGAGCGGCTCTACAGGGAAGCGCTCGCCCGTCGTGATGGCCTGAGCATGCTTCGCGTCAATCTGGGCCGGTCCCTGTTCGGGCAGGGCAGGACAGACGAGGCGATTGAGCAGTATTTCGCGGCTATTCGTCTGGATGCCGGTGATTTCAAGGCTTACAACAACCTCGGGGTCGCGCTGATTACTTTGGGCAAAACGAACGATGCCATCGCCAGCTTTCAAAAGGCAGTCGAACTGGCGCCCCGGGACGCCACATTTTTCTCGAACCTGGTTCGGCTGTTGTCCGAGGCCGGCCATAGCGAACGAACAATCCCGCTTTATCGGGATTGGCTGGCTCGGTTCCCGGATGATTATACGGCTCATTTTCGCCTCGGTGCCGTTTTGTTTGACCAGCACGCTCTGGAGGAGGCGCGCCTGCATTATCAGGAAGCGGTCCGGCTGAAACCGGATTTTGCCGAGGCGCGATTCGGGCTTGCTGAAATTCTTACCCGCCTGAACCAAAATGCCGAAGCCGTTGCGCAGTGGAACGAAATTTTAAGGATCAACCCCAATGCCGTCCAAGTGATCGCCAATCTGGCGTGGCTGCGGGCAACCGCGCGGGACGACAGCCTTCGCGACGGCGCCGAGGCGGTCAGGCTGGCGAAGCGGGCATGCGCAATGGAGGAAAAGAACCCGGCTTATCGCTATCTGCTGGCTGCGGCGCATGCCGAAGCGGGTCAGTTTCCCGAGGCGATCCGCATCGCCGAAGAAGCCGCCCTGTTGGCCGAAACCATGGGGCAACCGGATCTGGCGGAGCGGTGCCGCTCGGACCTGACGCTTTATAAAAGTGGCCGTCCGCGACGTGAACCATGAATTACAGAGCATGACTCAAGCTGAAAAATTCAGGTGCTGCCTCAGACTGCTTCGCTTCAGGGATTGGTCGGTGCAAAGCGGAATTTTCCTGCTCGGAGCGTTTTTTGCCGATGATCTTTTGACTCGGGATGCCGATTTTATCCTGTCCAGTTTGACACTCTCCTGCCTCTGCCTGGCCTACGGATACTCGTTGAACGAATTTTACGACGACATGAAAGAGCGCCTCGCCGGCAACGGCCAGGCCGCAGGGCAACTAATTGGATTTATCTATGGTCTGCTGGCGCTGGCGGTGGCCGTGGCATGGCTCATTTCGCCAAAAACATTTGCAATTGTGTCGCTGATTGGCCTCACCGTCTGGCTGCATTCGGCACCGCCGTTGAGATTAAAGACGCATCTCTTTTGGCGCTTTTTCCTCAACTCGCTGGGCTTCGGATTATTTTTCCTGGCAGGCGCCAGCCTGGACAATCGCGTCACGGCGGGAGAAATACTGATGGGAGCGTTCATCTTTGGCTTGTATCTTCCCCTCGAACTCATCCACGTGTTGGCGCACCAGGAAGCCGACCGGGCCAAAGGGCTGCGCACCTTCGCCACCGTCCATGGGGAACGGAAAACCACTTTCCTGACCCTCAGCCTCCTGTGCGGGTTAATTCTCTATGCCGGAGCACTCTGGCAGTTCGGCTTTATGAAAACAGCGCCCACTTTCTGGACCGTCCTGAACCTTCTGATGCTTCTGGGGATTGTGGCCTCTTTTGGCGGCCAAAACTCCATTGAGGCATTCGGAAAACTGCGTCTCCGGGCCAAAATCACCTGTTTGATTTTCGGTTCCGGATTACTCATGCTGCTGGCTGGAAAAATTTGAATTATGAAACCGTTCCCAAACCTGGTTTTCCTCGCGACAATGCTTTTTGCGGTTTCCTGCTCGGAACAAAAAAAAGCGGAGGCCCCCATTTCCGTCGGCCAGGAAAAAAACGTCGTCCGCCCCATCGAATTCCCCAAGGACGAGGGGGCGCATCCTGAACAGCCCATCGAATGGTGGTACCTGAATTCGCAATTCTCGGACACCGCCGGCAAGGATTACTCCTTCTTTTTCGCCAAGTTTCGAACTGGCCGTCATCTGACCGGCTTTTACGACAAGTCGGCAGACATTTTCATCCCAAAGGATTACTATGAGTCGGTGAATGCTGCTGAGGGCAAACTTGACGCCACGTCCATCACGGGCGATTGGAAGCAGGTCGGCGCCCCGTTCCACTACACCTTCAAATACAGCTACGATGGAGTTGCCATCGAAGCGTCGCTCAAGGCGAACAAAAAGCCGTTTTTGCCGAACGGAAACGGGTTCATCTCCATGGGTGTGAAGGGAACCTCCTATTATTACGCACTCACGGACATGACCTTGAAGGGAACCCTGAAGCGAGGCGAGGAAACGGTTGAAATCCATGGCACCGCTTGGATGGACCACCAATGGGGCAGCTGGAGCTGGGTCACTGATTTCAGCAAATGGAAATGGTACAGCGTCAAGCTGGACAACGGCGTGGATTTGATGCTTTTCAACATTTACAAGGACGGCACGCTGGTCAACTCGCACTGCGGCTACATGGACGCGCAAGGCAACCAGTTCCACAAACTTCAGTGCGAGCTAGAAACCCTCAGTTACTACACCGACTCCATTGGCGGCAAATGGCAAAAGGACGTTGTGCTGACGATTCCCAGCCTGCCTGATACCAAGCTGAAACTTTCCTCCGAAAGGGAAGGCCAGTTCATCGAGCCGCTGGTGTTTTGGGAAGGCAGCATGAAGGCCGAGGGAACTTTCAAAGGAACACCAGTACAGGGAATGGCCTTCGGGGAACTGAACCGGGCTGATTGAAAGGCGTAACGGACAACAAGGGATGTTCAATCCGGCAGAGCTATAACAGCCGTTTGGGCATTATTCTCGCGAGACCAACGAGCAGGTTTGCTGTCCAAGCGCGGTTGAAAAACCAAGTGACTCTTGAATGCTTTGCGATCTGGGGCTTGATTTCGGCATCCAGTCGCTTGGGGTAATCCGCGAGCCTGTTGAGATCGTTCGCGGCCAGCGCGGAATGGATTATTTCGGCGGCCAGCAACCCCGTTTCCATCGCCTTGCTGACGCCCTCGCCCCAGCCTGGAATTGTCGTGCCAATCGCCTCCCCCACCAGCAGGACTCTGCCGCTTCGCGCGTAACCGGTCGTCGGCATTCCGCATCGCAGCGAAGCGCCACGCAAGGGGGTCGCTTCCTCCGCCTTCGCCGCCAGGGCACAAGCCACAGGATCCTCCTGTAAAAATGTCTCGAATGCGCTGGAGAGCGATGAGCTAAATTTTTTCGATGCGTTCAGAAACCTTCCGCACCCGACATTGAAGTAATCATCACCCATGGGGAAAATCCACGCGTAGCCCGGAAGAAACTCCTCTCGCAGAAAAAAGTAAGGCCGGTCTGGACCGCCTGAGCTTCGATAATATCGCCGGATGGCAACGCCCTCAGGTTTGTTTAGCCGAGGCGTCAATCCAAGTGAACGAAACGCTGTCAAATCCGCGCCAGGAGCCGCAACCAACACCCGGCAACGAATCATTTTGCCCTCCAGGTTGCAATCTACGTCTCCGTCGGCTCTGGAAACGGCTCCTTGAAATAGGGCTTGACCGAACACCGCGCCGTCACCCACGGCCTTTCCGGAAATGAGCGTGTCCAGCGCGCGCCGCTGCAACAATACCACCTCACTCTCAAGGTCCACAGAGACGCCGGATGGACTGACCAACGTGTAACCCGGGAGACTTGTCGAACGAGATTTGATGTCCTCGGCAAGGCCAAGTTTCCCCAAAGCTGTCATTGCCTCAGGCACCAGCGCGTCCCCGCACACCTTCTCCCGCGGAAATTGGGCGCGATCCACGATGAGTACCCTCACGCCCTTTGAAGCCAGCAACGCCGCCGCCGCGCTGCCCGCTGGCCCCGCCCCTACCACGATAACATCCCAATCCAAAGGAACTACGTCGCCGATGGCATATTGGCAAACTGGCGGCAATTTTGGGTTCATGAAGCGAAATGAACTGAACTCTACCGGGATACCGTATTGGCGAAAAGAGTTTCATCCAAAAAAAAGCCGGAGAAGTTTCCTCCTCCGGCTCGAATTTGAATACGAACCCGATTAATTAATCGCCCCACTTGATGGCGTCAGCCAAGACAACAAAGCCGGTGGTCGTCCAGCAGGAAAGGGCCACGTTGTTGTTGCCGGCGTTGAAGTTCCAATTGCCCAGCAACTGCCAGGAACCACCGTTGATCTGCTGGTTCTTGCTGACGGTGGCCGACCCGCCCGAGTGGTAAACAATGTATGGAGCGGAAGCCGAACGGTTAGCGCCCTGAGCCCACCAGGCATACACGTTACGGGTGCCAGCGGAAGCAAGGTTGGCCGTAAAGGTGGCCGGTTCGCTGACCGCCTGGGTTGAACGATATCGATAATCGGCACCATATTTATCCGTGGACGAGGTTCCCACGATCCAACTGCTGCCGGTGTAGGTCGCCGCAGGATTGTCCACGATGACCGCGCTGCTTGGGGCAACCACGTTGATGCCGCCGGTGGAGGTGGCTCCGAACCATTCCACGCCATCCTGAACCATCTTCCAGTCAAACGCATAGGAGCCAGCGGTCGTCGGGGCGGTGCAGTTGAAGGTGAAGGATGCATTCTGGCCGGGGCTGACCGTGCCAGCCACCGCGACGCGGTTCAATCCCCAGCGGGTATTGTCCTGCGGGTTTTGCGAGCCAAGGTTGTATCCGTTAGAATTGACCCAGTGCGTGGTGCCGTTGTTGTTCATCGTCACGGTCGCTGAAAAAGACTGGCCCGTATTGACAGTCGTTGGGTAACTCGACGAGACGACAGACGCATTGTTCACTACTGGCGTTCTGCGATTCGCCACGCCAGTGCGGGCATCGCCGCCATTGTAGTTTTCGGTGATGTAGGGCGGATGCATGGTGTCGCCGGGGCAGGCGGTGGCAGAGACCTTCCGGTGGCCATCCAGTTTGCCGACTGTTTTGCTGCAATAGGTGCCGCTGCCATAAGGCGTCCAGCCTGAGGGCATGCGCCAGGCAATCACGTCGTAGAGTTTGCCGCGCATCGTGGCATTGGGATCGTGGTTGTAAGGCGCATGAAAATAGCCCAACAGCGTGAACCCGAAACTGTCGGTGTTACAGCCATCATGGGCTCCCCTGCGCCATCCGCTGGAAGCCATGGAGTTGAGGCGGCCCTCGAACAGGTTGCCATTCTTATCAACCAGGAAGTGATAGCCGATATCGCACCAGCCATTGGAATCCATGTGATAGTTCTGGACACCCCGGACTTTGGCGGCGCCATCGGCCTGGGTGGTGACATTGTAGTCACTTGGTCCCGCAGTATGATGGATTATTGCGCGATTCAACGTAGAAATGGTCGTCGTGCAACTGCTGGAACGCGCTGCCCAGCAAGAACGACTACAGATGCTCGGCTGCGGGCCGGGTGTGGTTTGGGCGACTGTTTCCGATACAAAAGCCGCTCCGGCGGCCAGCGCGAGGGCAAAGAAGGATATGTTTGTTTTCATGGGTGTTTTTAGAGTTACCAGGTTACGGGTCCTATGCGGCTCGGTTATAACCGCGTGATTTGCTGTATTAGCCTACTTGGGGAGTTGTGGTTCTTTACTTTAATTCCTTTCTTATGTCAACGGAAATGAAATGTATTCCCCCCTCCCGGAGCACAAAAACAAAGCCAAGCGGAAAACATCAGAGAATCCACTGCTCCATACGACCATCGTCCTGCACATTAGGAAGCGACTTTTCTCCAAAAAAAAGCCGGAGAAGTTTCCTCCTCCGGCTCGAATTTGAATACGAACCCGATTAATTAATCGCCCCACTTGATGGCGTCAGCCAAGACAACAAAGCCGGTGGTCGTCCAGCAGGAAAGGGCCACGTTGTTGTTGCCGGCGTTGAAGTTCCAATTGCCCAGCAACTGCCAGGAACCACCGTTGATCTGCTGGTTCTTGCTGACGGTGGCCGACCCGCCCGAGTGGTAAACAATGTATGGAGCGGAAGCCGAACGGTTAGCGCCCTGAGCCCACCAGGCATACACGTTACGGGTGCCAGCGGAAGCAAGGTTGGCCGTAAAGGTGGCCGGTTCGCTGACCGCCTGGGTTGAACGATATCGATAATCGGCACCATATTTATCCGTGGACGAGGTTCCCACGATCCAACTGCTGCCGGTGTAGGTCGCCGCAGGATTGTCCACGATGACGGCGCTGCTCGGCACAACAACATTGATGCCGCCGGTGGAGGTGGCACCGAACCACTCGACTCCATCCTGCACCATCTTCCAGTCGAAGGCATAGCTGCCTGCCGTGGTCGGGGCCGTGCAATTGAATGTGTAAGTTGCGTTCTGGCCGGGGCTAATCGTACCAGCTGTAGCAACACGGTTCATTCCCCAGCGCGTATTGTCTTGAGGATTTTGTGAGCCAAGCCGGGTATTGTTTCCTTCCGCCCAAGAGGTCGTTCCATTGTTGTTCATGGTCACGGTTGCCGAGAAGGTTTGCCCGACATTGACAGTGCTCGGATAACTGCTGGAAACTACGGACGCATTGTTCACCAGTGGCGTTCTGCGATTGGCGATGCCGGTGCGCATGGGGCCGCCCGTGAAGTTTTGGGTGATGTAGTTATTGATGATGATGTCGCCAGGGCAGGCCGTAGACGCACAACCACCGCCCGAGGACGCGCCAACCCACTGGTGGTAGTCAAGCGGGGCAGCTGTGCCGTTGAGGCTGCCAGAATACGCGGTGCGGCTGCCATAAGGACTCCAGCCCGAAGGCATGCGCCAGGCAATCACGTCATACATCGCGTTTTGCATCGCTGTGGACGGGGTATGATTGTAGGGCGAGTGAAAGTAACCGAGGAAGGTGAACCCCATTGTGTTCACATTGCCGCAACCGGCGTGAGAACCCTTTTTCCATACGCTGCTCGAACCCATGGAATCCTTGCGGCCTTCAAAGATGTGTCCGCCGTTGGAAACCAGGAAGTGATACCCAATGTCGCACATGCCCACTGTGTCCATGTGGTAGTTCTGGGTGCCGCGCATGCGGGACTTTGCCGTCTCATAATCCGTGGTAAAATCGCTGGGACCCGCAGTGTGGTGAATAATTGCGCGGGTCAAGGAACCGAGCAGGGTGGTGCAGGTGCCAGAGCGCGCCGTCCAACAGGCACGGTTGCAAATGGTGGGTTGCGCTGCGGGGGTCGTCTGGGC
>CALJZV010000169.1 GCA_937983475.1 uncultured Verrucomicrobiales bacterium | reverse complement strand
TCGGCACCAGTTCGCGCAAATTGCCAGAGGTTTCCGGCGGCTACACTGTCGGAGTGCTGGTGCAAAGCAATTATGGCGGTGACCTGACCATCGGCGGCGTCAAGGTCGGACGCGAACTGGCCAAGCCCGAGAAAAAGCCAGGCAACTCCGGCGACGGCAGCATCATGATTGTGGTGGCCACCGATGCCCCTCTCGGTTCGCGCAGCCTGGAACGCCTTGCTGCCCGCTCGATGGTCGGCCTGGCCCGGACCGGCTCCAACATGTCCAACGGCTCGGGCGACTACGCCATCGCGTTCTCAACCGCGCCCGAATGCCGCCGCCGCGCCGGCGAAACGCTGCACAGCATCGCGGAAGTGCCCAACGCCTCCCTGACGCCGCTGTTCGAGGCGGTGGCGGACGCGACGGAGGAGGCTATTTACAACTCGCTGTTTCGCGCGACCACCGTCAAGGGAGCCCGCGGAACGGTGGAGGCGTTGCCCGTGGACCGCACGTTAAAATTGCTCAAGCAGGCGGGCGTCATCGAAATGAAGTGACAGGCCCGGTCTGGCTGGTGTGAATTGTCGGATGAACTTGCCCCGGTTTTGCCTTGCCGCTCTGTTGATGGGCGCGGCTGTTTTCCATGCGCACACGGCCCGCGCGCAGGCGAAATTCGTCGCCAATTATGATGAGGCCCGCGTGCCGCAGTACGTGCTGCCCGATTCATTGATGGCCATGGACGGCAAACGCATTTCTTCGGCGCGAGCCTGGCAAACCAAACGGCGGCCCGAACTGCTCAGGCTCTTTGAGTCCGAAGTGTATGGACGCGCTCCCCGGGCGAAGTTTAAAACGCGGTTTGAGGTCACGTCGGTGGAGCCGCGGGCGCTGGGCGGCAAGGCGACGCGCAAGGAGGTGTCGGTGCTATTCTCTCGGAACGGACGCGACCACAAAATGGACCTGTTGGTTTACCTGCCCAACCAGATAAAAACCGCCGTGCCAGTCTTCATCGGGCTCAACTTCTTTGGAAACCATTCCATCCATCCGGATCCCGGAATCACGCTTTCCACAAACTGGATGCGCAGCAGTCCCGACTTAGGCGTCGTCAATCATCGCGCAACGGAAGCCGCGCGGGGCGCCCGAAGCAGTCGATGGCCAATCGAAACGATCCTGGAGCGGGGGTACGGTCTGGCCACGATTTATTACGGCGACCTGGTTCCCGATGATGCGGTCAGTGGTTTGCCCCAAGGCATTCATCGTTTGTTTTTCGACGGTGTGGATCCTGAGCCGCAGGGCGACGAATGGGGCGCGATTGCGGCGTGGGCGTGGGGGTTGAGCCGGGCAATGGATTATTTTGAAAAGGATAAAGAGATTGACCACAAGCGCGTTGCCGTGATGGGCCATTCGCGCCTTGGCAAAACCGCCTTATGGGCCGGGGCGACCGATTCGCGGTTTGCGATTGTCATTTCCAATAATTCAGGCTGCGGCGGAGCGGCGTTGAGCCGGAGGCAATTCGGCGAAACGGTGGGCCGCATCAACACGGCCTTTCCGCACTGGTTTTGCGGCAACTTCAAAAAATACAGCGGCAACGAGCAGGCGCTGCCTGTGGATCAGCACCAGTTGATCGCCTTGGTGGCGCCGCGCCCGGTCTATGTGGCCAGCGCGGACGAGGACTTGTGGGCCGATCCGCGCGGTGAATTCCTGGCGGCCCTGCACGCCGAGCCGGTTTATCAACTCTTTGGCCTGCCCGGTTTGGGCGTGAACGCAATGCCGCCGTTGAACCGCTCCGTCGGCGGGTTCATCGGCTATCATATCCGTGCCGGCAAGCATGACGTGACGGGGTTTGATTGGGAACAGTACCTTGCCTTTGCCGACCGTCATTTCATGAACAAATAACGGCTGATGAAGTGGAAAAATGGTGGGTTGGCAGGGACTCGAACCCTGGACCAACCCCGCGTTGCGGGGCTGCTCCTTGTGCTGTTCTCAGCAATTGTGCAACCGAAGAATTGCGCGTTGAGGATTCTTTAGTTGCTTAAGTTCACGCTCGATTTTTAATGCCTCAGCAAAGGAAGAAACTTTTTGTTTGCAGATGACTTCCAAGGGAAATCCAAGCCGCGAGGTGGTATGCACTTTCCCATTGCAATGCTCAATAAACCTCCGGTCGAAGTTATCCGTGGCGCCAATGTAGTGCCTGCCGCTTGATCCACGCAAAATGTAAACCCAAGCCATGATGAAAATGGTGGGTTGGCAGGGACTCGAACCCTGGACCAACCCCGCGTTGCGGGGCTGCTCTGTCCGCAACCGCAAACAACACAAGATTCTTAAACGGAAAAATGGTGGGTTGGCAGGGACTCGAACCCTGGACCAACCCCGCGTTGCGGGGCTGCTCTGTCCGCAACCGCAAACAACACAAGATTCTTAAACGGAAAAATGGTGGGTTGGCAGGGACTCGAACCCTGGACCAATGCCTTAAAAGGGCACTGCTCTACCAACTGAGCTACCAACCCACCGAAAACTGTTGAGGCGTGAAGTCGGGTTCCCCAAACGCGCGGCGAAACGTAACGACCTTTGCCGCACGGTGCAAGCGATAATTTCCCGATTTTACGCCCTCCAACGCGGGTCGATGAAATAAAAACCGCCCTGCCAGGTCGTATCCGGCAGGGCGGCGCGCATGTTTGCAATAAGACGGATTACGCCGCCTGCAACATCTGGGTCGTCACGGTTGCGACCTCGCTCAACCCGCTTTCGCCGCCGTTGTTCACGGCGGACACGGCAATCTGCACCGGTGTGCTCGAAGGCAAACCCTCGATGGTGAAGTCCAGATCGGCCGGGCTGCCGGCCGATTCCCAGTCTTCGGCGTCGCCCAGGCGCATCCAGACCCGGTAATACTCTGCCCGGGCGGCGGCGCTCCATTTGACGGCCACCGCGTTGGGACCGATCAACACCGCCGTCACGTTTAGCGGCGCCTCGGGGGTTTCCTGCGCGCCCGGCATGTTCAGCCCGAACGCCAGCCAGCGGGGATCCAGTGGCGTCAGCATTTGCCCCAGCTCCTTGATCAGCCCGCGGATGCGCTTGCGCAGATTCTCCGCTTTTTCATCCCGGCTATTGATCATGTTCCGCACCTGGGTTCTCTGCGCGTGAATCGCGCTGCGCGCTTCCGACAACTCGTTGAACAACACACCCGCCCGCGCGGCGGTGATGTTCAATTCCGCCTTTTGCATCGTCTCATTGGATGCGAGGAACTGGTGCATCAATTGCAGCATAGACTGCAACTTGCCTGCGTTAAACGGCACGGCCAGCGACCCCGTGAATCCGGTTGGGTCCCACGCCTCGCTGTAGGAGCGGCCCAATTGGGGCTTAAGAATGTCCCGGGCCATGGTGAGAAACGCCCGCGCCTCCTTGATCCGGGTTTCAAGGGTCCTGCGCATATCAGCCATCACGACCCTGCTGGACACATGCCCATTGCGCTCGCCGAGCAGGTCGTTGATGTCCTCGCGCACGGCCGCCTCGGTATTGTGGAACAGCCCAAGCGCCGCGCCATATTGAGCCGCGCCATCCGCGCAATCCTCAGCCTGGGTGAGCAGTGCCGGGATTTTTTTGAATATGTCATTTTTCATAGATGTATCTTTCTTTCTTTTGGTTTTTGATTAACAACGCGGCGAGCTTCTCACCCATGCTTGGACATTGGCTGTC
>CALJZV010000168.1 GCA_937983475.1 uncultured Verrucomicrobiales bacterium | reverse complement strand
GGTATCACGACGCGTATTTAAGCTTCTGGTACATTGCGCGCATCCCTGAGAGCAGTCTTTTCATGGATTCGTTTGATGTTTACATCAATGGAGACCCTGTCTTCAGCACGTGGGATTTATGGGAACCAGTCAAAACATGGACTCAGGTAACAATCCCCTTGCGCGATTATGTCGGTGAAGTAATTACATTGCGTTTTGAATTCAACACGGATGAGGGGAACGAGTCCGACCCGGATTTCGATACGTACACCAAGTTTGATGGGGTTGATTTTGATGAAGTTTTGGTTTACTGCGACAAAAACCGCTTCATTCCCGATTACAACAAGGACGGCAACGCTGATATTATCTTCCAGCACACCGATGGACGAATCGGGGCTTGGAATATGAACATTAATGGCACGCCCGATTTCTTGACTAATTACGTGGTCCGCAGCATTGCAACGGCTTGGAAAGTAGTCGGACATAGCGACTTGGATTGGAACGGTTCTGCAGATGTTATTTTTCAGCATAATATTGATGGTCGGCTTGCGGCGTGGATGATGAACGGTTCAATCCAACAAAGCATTCAATTCCTACCCGCGCCAAACGCTGGGTGGAAAGCAGTAGCCATGAATGATTATAACAATGACGGACACCGTGATTTCATTTGGCAACATACGGACGGACGTATGGCCGTATGGTACATGAATGGCACGTTAAGGAGTTCAGCTCAGTCGATTAATAAAAGTGTAACAAAAGGGTGGATTGTCGCCGGCGTGGCAGACTTCGACTATGATGGCTACAAAGATATTTTGCTTCAGAGAACCTCAGACAGCGTTTTGTCCTTTTGGAAAATGTCAGGCCTGAATTACTCAGGCACTGGCCTGAATATTTTGGCCGGTACGAGCGGTGTCGTGTTTAAAGGGTGGCAAGTGGTTCAAATAACGGATTTCAATCATGATGGCCATATCGATCTTCTTGTTCAGCACACCGATGGCAGAACTGCGGTTTGGTTTTTGAACGAGCGAACCATAGTTACTCAAAAAATCCTTCGCGGCGGCATAAAACTGCCTCCAGGCTGGATTGTAATTGGTCCGAAATAATCCCTGTTCAAAGCTTAAGGTGCGCCCATGTTAATTGAGCCGCGTTGAATTCACGAAATCTTTAGACATCGGCAGAAGAAGAGAAGTCTATTTTTTCCGTTGAATTAATATCTTTGGCTCCTTAAGCCAGATGCTGTGGCATTCGGGGCAGCGTGAAGGCTTGGTCAGTCTGCTGGTTGCGAATTCAAAGCCGCATTTGCGGCATACAGCGGGTGTGATGACCGCCGCAAACTCCATGTGCTTGAGGCTTCTAAGCAAATGCTCCAAGTCGTCGGCCACATCCTTGGGACGCTCGCCCACCAATCGTGCAATCTGGCTGACGGTCATCGGGCGATCCAGCAATAGGTCAATGAGGTCCTTGCGGAACATGGTTTTATTTCATTGAGAGTCAAATAAGCGGCGCGCGCTCGGAGGCGCGCTTATCCGCCCACGTGAACAGGGCCAACACACCCAGAAAAATCAGGCAAAACAGCCCCAAAATCTGGATCACACCCACGAATGAGTTGCCCGCCGCCGAGAGCGTGGCCGCGTAACCGGCAATCACCACCAGCAGGTAGGGCACCACGCGAAACCGCTTCCGGGCCATCAAATTGTTCAACAGCACATTGGCCGCAGCCAAGGGAATCATGCACCAGACAAACCAGGGAATCAGTTGCGAGAGCGTGAGCATGCCTTCCGGATTGACGCGGATTTTGGTCACCAAGGCCGAAGGCAAAAAGCCATACTCAGCCGTCGAATTAACGACAAGCCGGATGCCCATCGCGACTGCGGTGCAACCGGCTGCCGCCACGGCTGACAATGCGAGTGTGCCCAGCAACGTGTACAGCAACAAATTGCTTTTCTGCCCATGCGCCAGGTTGTGCACAATCTTGGGAAACATCACCACAATCAGCGGCGCGCTGAACATCACCAGGCCACGCCCCAGCATGCCCGACGCGGTGTAATAGCCAGTCTGGTGCTCGCCGAAGATCGCGCGCACATAAATGACGTCCACACTGAACAAAAACTGGCTGGCTCCCAAGCCCAGCGTCAGCGGCACCACGCGCCCGAGCCATTCCTTCCAGGCAAACGGCGTTGCTGTCCGGGGACGCCACCAAACAGGCCTGCTGAAAATGATGCCCACCATCACCGCGCAGGTGACGCCGATGAGCGCGCCGCAAATACCCCCGGTGGCCTTTCCGCTCAGTAGCACGACGATGATTGCCACGGCAACAAACCGGCCCGCGCCATTGAAAATCTGCGCCCAGCCGAGCCAGAGGAAGTTTTGCCGTCCCTGCATGATTCCCATCAGGACCGGCATCCACAGTTGCCCGAGGCCGATCAGCAGTGTCACCCAGAGTGCGGCGGGATTGGAAATTTTGAATATCGAGAGAATGTCTTGGCGATAAATAAAAGCCAGCAGCGCCAAGGCCGACCAAAGAAAAAATGTCCACACCAATAACGCCTGCGCGGTGGCGGTCAATTGTTCCTCGTCTTCTGCCGTGCGGGCCGAAGCCGTCTGGTGAGCAAAGACCGTTTGCAGCCCCAGCGCGGGAATCAGCATCACGTTCATCATCGCCAGCAGCGTGCCGAAAAGGCCGTACTCGGCGTCGCCCATGAACGGCGCGAAGATGTGAACCGCAAACATGAACACGCCGCTGGTCAGAGTCGCGAAGACCATCCAGCCGCTTTGGCGGAAAAATGTCTGGCGGGATTCCATGTTCAAATCAGTCCTTGTGGGAAAATGAAATCCATCATGGCAGGCTCCTGAGAAATGCTTCCAGCATTGCGGCGCCGCGCTCCAGTGAGCGAAGGGAAATCCACTCATCCGCTGTGTGCGCCTGGGCAATGTCGCCCGGCCCGAACACCACGCCGGGGATGCCGCCCTCGGACAGCACCGAAGCGTCACAGAAGTAATCCACGCCTTCAGGCTGCTGTTGTTTGGCGACAGCAAGAAACTGTCGCACCAGCGGAAGCCTTGGGCTGGTTTCCATCGGTTGGCCGGAAACGGTCTTGCACTTGCCCACCGAGGCGCGGAGGCCGTGCTTGCGGAACAGCGATTGAAGCTCGCGGCGAACAGTGGCTTCATTTTCCTGCGGCAGGGTGCGCCGGTCTGCGGTCATCACGCAGGCGTCGGGAACGATGTTCGGCTGGCTGCCTCCTTGGATGGTGCCGACGCTAATGGTTGCGTGGCCCAGCAGCGAATGACGGCGCTTTTTCAACAGCGCGGCATATTTTGTTTGTAGCAAATCCACCACGCGCGCCATTTCATGAACGGCGTTCTTGCCCAGTTCAGGACGCGCGCCGTGAGCAGCCTTGCCCCGAGTGTCGAACTTGAGCCAAAGGCTTCCCTTGTGGGCAGTGACGACTTTGAGTTGCGTCGGCTCGCCCACGATGGCGAGGTCCGCCTTGAAGCCCGACTTGACCAGCGCGCGGGAGCCGCCCTGCGCGCTCTCCTCGTCCATCAGGCCCGCGAAGGCAATCTCCGTTTCTACAGGGCGAACGCCGCCGTTGGCCACTGCGCAGAGGGCGGACATCATGGCCGCAACGCTGCCCTTGGTGTCGCAGGCCCCTCGGCCGTAAAGCCGCCCGTTTTTCACAGTGGGATTGAACTGTTCCGGGGAAACGACATTGACGGTGTCCAAGTGCGGCGCCAGGAGAATGCGCTGTTTCATTTTGCCGGAAGGCTCCAATCGGGCGATCAGATTGCGCCGGCCCGGGAACACGTCCTGAAATTCGACAGCCAGTCCGGCGCGCGCGGCGCAGGCGGCCAGGAAATCAGCCACGCGTTGTTCCCCGGCATGCGGGTCGTTTTCGGGCAAAAACGCGGGGTTGACGCTCGGCAAGGCCACCAGTTCGCGAAGCAGTTGTTCAACGGGACTCATGAATGCGCGGACACTGTAACAGCCGAAGCTTCAGCGTCGAGAGTTCAAATCCACTCAGGCAGCTTGTGGATAATTAAAAGTGTGCTTTAAACGCCGTGAGCGCGCCGGAACCACTCCACGAACCGCGGGATGCCTTGCTCGATTTTGACGCTGGGCGCGTAGCCAAGCAGCCGTTGGGCTTTGGAAATGTCGGCGTACGTGATCGGCACATCTCCCGGCTGCAAGGGTTGCCGGTCAATGACGGCTTTTTGGCCGAGGGCCTTTTCCAGCAGCTCGATGAGGTAATCCAGCCGCACGGTCTGCGATTCGCCGAGGTTGAAGACTTCATACCCCAGTTTCCGCGTAGTGCAGGCCATGATGCCGTCAATGATGTCCGCCACGAATGTGTAATCCCGCTGCGTGGAGCCGTCGCCGAATACCGGGATTGGTTTTCCCGCCGTGATGAGTTTGGCGAATTTATAAATCGCCAGGTCGGGACGCTGCCTTGGGCCATAAACGGTGAAGAACCGCAGCATCGCCACGTCCATGCCGTACACATGGTGGTACACATGACCGAGAGCCTCGCAGGCCAGTTTGCTGGCGGCGTATGGGGAAATGGGATGGAAAATCGGGTCGGTCTCGGAAAAGGGCACCTTGGAATTGACGCCATAGACGGAGGACGACGAAGCGATGATGAGTTTTTTGATGCCCGTCAGGCGCGCGGCTTCGAGCACGTTGACAGTGCCTTCCACATTGACCCGCTGGTAAAGAGCCGG
>CALJZV010000167.1 GCA_937983475.1 uncultured Verrucomicrobiales bacterium | reverse complement strand
AATGACGCCTCAACACGTTCAAAATCATGTCCTTGGCAAAGCGCCTTGAACATCTGTCGGCAATGTTCCCGGCTCTCAGGATGCACCACGTCCATCACATTGAGCCGGGCAAGTTCGCCAGGCGCATAGCCCAACACGTTGCGAAAGGTTCGGTTCACATATTGGAAACGTCCTTCGGGCGACAAAATTTGAATCATGTCGCTGGCGTTCTCAAACAGATCCCGGAACCGGTCCTCGCTCTCCTGCAAATCCATGACCCACTGTTTGCGGTCGGTGATGTCCCGGAAGTTGCAAACCACCGCGCCCACCGACGGCTGGCGCAACAGATTTTTGGCCGTTCCCTCGATCCAACGCCAGTTCCCCTTCCCGTTCCGCCATCGAAATTGGGCGCTCTCGATGCCCCCATCAACACTCAACACCTTTTCAAACAAGGGCTTAAGAAATTCGCAGTCCTCGGGATAGACCCGGTCAAAAAATACGTGCCCAGCCAATTCGCCCAGTGGATACCCGAGAATCCGCAAGCCCGAAGGACTGAGGTATTGGATTTCCGCGTGCCGGTTTAAAAGACAAATGCCGTCCAAACTGTGCTCTATGAGAGCCCGGAAGCGTTCTTCAGCCCGGATCCGGTGTTTTTCCGATAACTTCCGCTCGGTCACGTTGAAATGAGAGACAAGGATCCCATCCTGCCCCCTCAAACGGACAGCGCGCATCAAAAACCATCGCTGTTCATCAGGCGCATGACAGGGGTATTCGATGTCCACCTGCGAAGCCGAGCCGTTCCTAACCCTGAGCAATCCCTCCAAACACTCCCGCGCCTGCTCCGATGACGATCCTTGAGCCTCCCGGCAGATGTCGAAATAATTCACACCCACGCCGGTTTTTGAAGCATCCGCCCCGTTGGCGACTGCAAAAATCCGCCAGGGCTCGTTGACGGACACAATCCATCCCTCCCTGTCCAACACGGCTATGTTTGCCGGGACGGAATCAAAAACCGACTCCAAAAATGAACTTTGAACCCCTCTCTGGTAGTCCTTGGCAATCATGCGCCCCCCTTTGTAACAATTCAAAGTAGCCTCGTCGCACGGTCATGGCAATGCACGCGCCAAAACCCCTCTTGCGCCGCAACATCAGCCGTTCCCCGACCTCTTTTTCGTGGTGAAAATCTTTGACTTTACTGTTGTGACTCGGGTAAAAAAGAGTCTTAACCGTTACAAATATCACTATATGAAATCCAGACCGATTCTTCGTCTTGGAGCGCTGGCCGCAGCGCTCTTCCTTGCTCACTCCTCGCAGGCTGCATTCATGGTGGAAGTCACTTCTGCCGGGCGCGGCTTTGCCAATTACACCGGCAGCGCCTCGACCAGCACGGCCCAAAGCACGGCCGTCGGCCTCACGGGCACCAGAAGCGTGTTCGGCGGCACTCCCACACATGTTTATGAATTCCGCTATACCCCAGGCACAGACGCGGACAACTGGAGTCCCTCTGTGGGAACCGCTCTCGGCAACGGCCTGTTCGCCACCGGCGCAGTTGGCGGCGGCAGCGGCAAATACAACGTCTATGTCACCTGGCCCAACTCCACCAACATCGACAATGCCGGAACGACCATTTCCGTTGAACACGACGACGGCGCGGGCGGCATCACTCAAACCATCATTACCGACGTCAACCAAAACAACGTCGCCCCGCACAATGCCAACTTTCCTGGCGTCAACAAATGGTGGCGCGTGGCCACGGACGTCCCACTGACCGCTGGCAGCACCTACAAGGTCGTCTCCACCCCCAACTCCTTTACCTTCGTCTCACAGCGATTCTCCGGCGTGTTCTGGGAATTTGTTCCGGCCTCCCAGGATCCCTGCGTCAACACCCTGCCCGTCACCGTCAACGGCCCGGTGGGCGCAGGCCAGACCACTGTGGATGTCGCGGGCGTCAACAACGCCACCAAGGTCTCCGTTTACATGGATTCCGGCAGCGGCATGACCAAAATTGGCGAACTGACCTCCGGCGTTGTCAACGGTGTGAACACCGTGCCGGTCAGCGCCTTGGTCAAGAATGCAAAAGTGGCCGCCACCCAGACCGTCAGCGGACAGGAAGGCTGCGTGCCCAATGATGGCGTATTGGTCGGCGGCGGCCCCAACACCCGCCTCCGCGTGGCTCTGAGCGTTCGTGAAGACGTTACCTTGGCGGGTCCCATCGGCGCTTCGGGCACCAGTTCCTCCAGCCGCATTCTCTTTGTCGGCCCGACGATTCTCAATGCAGGCGGCGGCCCTGGCGATGGCAAGGTGATTTTCCCCTCCAACACCTGGCAGACCATCACCTTCACTCGCGGCGAAGACCCCAATGCGCCGGTTGACCCCACCAAGCGCTGGAACGGCGCCGGCAATGATGTGCTCAGCGGCGATTTCGGCATCCTCGAAGGCTTCTCCTTCGCCATCGACAACCTGACCGACAATGGTCCTTACCAGATGTACTTCGACAACCTGAAGAACGGCGACACGGTCATCCATAACTGGGAATACTCCACGAACGGCACACTGTTCGAAGGGTTCCGCGAACCGCTCTTCTCGGGCACGACAGCCTCGCACCTGCTCGCGCTGCCAAATGTCTCGGTTGTAACCGATACCACAGCCGACACCGGCACCAAATCCCTGCGCCAGTTCTTCCAGTTCAAGGACACCAACCCGGCGCGGTGGGTGCGCATCACCACGTCCGGCGCCGCAGTGGTCTCCAACCCGATGATTGACCTGCGCCTGCCCATCACCATGCGCGTCCTCCTGCTGCCGGTGGGAGCCCCGCTGCCGCCGCCTCCCGGTGGAGCCCCGACGCTTGGCTTCAGCCATGCCGGCAGCACCCTGACCTTGACCTGGACCGATGGTGCCGCAGCGCTGCAACAGGCCACCACGCTGACCGGCCAGGAAACCGACTGGAGCAATGTCGCCGGAGCCACCAGCCCGTTCAACGTCAGCACGGCATCCGGATCGGCCAAATACTTCCGCTTGAAAAAGTAACGGTTTGATGAATCACAAAGCCGGGACCTCAAAAGTCCCGGCTTCTTTTTTAATCACAGCACCCTTTCGTTTTTAATTACCGACAGATTTTGTGTGCCGACAAACGCACACTGGAAAATCAACAAAAACACTGCCACACTCCCACTATGCAACGATTGAACCCAAAAAAAGTTTCCAAGAAATCCAAGGCGTTCACGCTCATTGAACTGCTGGTCGTCATCGCCATCATCGCCATTCTGGCGGGCATGCTGCTGCCGGCGCTTTCCAAAGCCAAAATCAAGGCTCAACAGACTGCCTGCCTCAGCCAACTCAGACAACTGGGGTTAGCATGGGTAATGTATGCAGGTGACAACCGAGGCTTTATTGTTGATAGCCACCCTTGGACCATGGGACCGAGTGGTCGAATTGCAAATTCTGCAAATCCATTGGGTTGGGCTCCTGGTTATGCAGGCACAACACCTGCAATCAGCCATCCCAGTTACACCCCAACTTCAGATTATTATTCAACGAATCCAATTGGTTTGATGAATGTGCCGTTCTACCAGTATCACAAGAATGTCAAACTCTATCGATGCCCGGCCGACAATAGAACTGTGCAAACAGCTTCAGGCACTTGGCCAATTGTCCGCAGCTATGCCATGAATAATTGGATGAACGGCACAACATATTCTCCGAATCTCAAATTCTTTCAAAGAGAATCGGACATTACCAGAGCCTCGGCTTCTTGGGTTTTAATTGACGAGGATGACTTGACGCTCGACGATTCATTTTTTGTCACGTTCATTGACTCGGGAGGATTCATAAATATGCCTGCTCGTCGGCACAATTATGGCCTCGCTTACAACTTTGCTGACGGCCATTCAGAATTATACAAATTGAAAGATTCTACTACGAGAAACAGAAACACCCCGACTTCCGCTGGAAACCGTTGTCCTGGAGGGGAAGACTTCCAATTTCATACCAATATTACAACCTACGCAAAATAGGCGAAAATGGTCGGAGCGACAGGATTCGAACCTGCGACGTCTTGCTCCCAAAGCAAGTGCTCTACCAGGCTGAGCTACGCTCCGATGCCAAGCAGGGCTGGATAATTGCACACCTTTGGGCGGAATCAATGTTTTATCCGCTCAAAGGTTTGTTTTTTATTTTCCATGAACCGGACCACCTCCTCTCCCCGCCCCCCTCCTCCACTCATAATGGAGGAGAGGGAGCAAAACACTTCGGCTCCTCGTTGCGCCTTCGTTGTCTCACTCGCAATCAGGCACGCGCTGGAAATCGCCTCGAGCCCCGAGTGAAGCCACCGCAAAAACACCGAACCCTTGCGAAAGCCGGAAGCCAACCCCTCTCTTCGCCCAGCGAGGAGAGGGCTGGGGAGAGGAGTTTGTCGGCTCATATCTCCAATGGATTCAAAATGATTCGACCGCGTTTTCGCCGCTTCAAAAAGCTTGTTTCTCAAATGGGTAGCCTGAGGCCGGGAGAGGAGGAGATAAATGTTTAAAGATACTCCTCCTCCGAAAAGGAGAGGGTCAGGAAGAGGATGTCCTTTGCCGCGGCAGAGGTTTCAACTCCCCAGACAATTGCTCCGGATTCGGCGGAACAAAACGATGATTCTGCTCCTTTCGCATCAGGTGGACGCAACCCGTTCGCCGGTGCAGCGCATGCCAGATTTCCAAAAGCACGCCCTCGCGATTCTTGCGC
>CALJZV010000166.1 GCA_937983475.1 uncultured Verrucomicrobiales bacterium | reverse complement strand
GGGAGCCAAGTCATAACCCGTGACCTGAAAGCCGGCCTCGGCCCAGGCGCGAACGTCGTGGCCGGTGCCGCATCCGGGCACCAGCACCGAGCCGCGCGGCAGTTCGGAATGCGCCGCAAGAAAATCCACCAGGCCGGGCGAAGCCGCGCCTTTTTCCCAAGGCATGTCGCCGCTTTGATAGCGCGCTTCCCAGTCGGTGTCGTGCATGGCGTTGGCTTAGTCGGCTTTTATTTCGCCATCGGTCAAATGAACCGAGCGAGGCGCGCGCGCGGCCACACGGTTGTCATGCGTGGCGATGACCAGCGTCGCGTTGCGCTCGGCCCGGAGCGAGCAGAGCAGGTCCATGATCTCCTCGCCGGTGTGGGAATCGAGGTTGCCGGTCGGCTCGTCGGCCAGAATCAGGTCCGGCTCGTTGATCAGCGCCCGGGCAATGGCCACGCGCTGCTGCTCGCCGCCGGACAGCTCATAGGGCCGGTGTTCCAGGCGCTGGGCCAGGCCGACGCGTTCCAGGAGTGTTTTTGCGCGCTCGGCGGTGACGGCGGAGGCAAGGCGGTTCATGCGCCCGGGCAAACAGACGTTTTCCCACGCGCTCAATTCGGGCAGCAGGTGATAGGCCTGAAAAATGAAACCGACGCGCTGGTTGCGCAGCCGGGCCAGCGCCGCGCTGGACAACCGGCGCAGGTCCTGTCCGGCGAAGTGAATTTCGCCCGCGTTGGGCAAATCCAGGCCGCCGAGCAAATGCAGCAGCGTGCTTTTGCCCGCGCCCGACGCGCCGCGCAACGCCACGAATTCCCCGGCGGCGATCTGCAGCGTCACGCCGCGCAGCACCTCGAGACTGCGCTTGCCCATGACGTAGGCCTTGCTGACGTTGCGAGCTTCCAGCAGCGGGGGCGCTTCCGGGGTATGGACGCTTGGCTCATTCATACCGCAGCGCCTCCACGGGTTGCAGCCGGCTGGCCTTCCACGCGGGGAAGAGTCCCGCCAGAACGCAGGTGACAAAGGCCGTGCCGCAGATCAGCGCGATGTCGCGGGGCTCGATGGACGCCGGCAGTTCGTAAATCTGGTAAATGGCGGCGGGCAGCAACTCGAAGCCGGTGACCTGGTTCATCAACCGGAGGAAATCATTCCGGTATGCCAGGGCCAGCAGCCCGAAGCCCAGCCCCAGCGCCACGCCCAGCACGCCAACGACGACGCTCTGGCTCAGGAACAGCCAGAGCACCTGGCGATTGTTGGCCCCAAGAGCCTTGAGGATGCCGATTTCCTGGGTCTTCTGGACCACGAAGGTGATTTGCGAGTTCACGATGCCGAACGCGGCCACAATCATGATGAAGAACAACAGGTAGAACATCATGTTCTTCTCCACGGCCAGGGCGTCGAAAATCTGCGGGTTCTCCTCCTGCCACGTCTGCACGTAATAGCCCGCGCCCAGTTGCGGCACCAGTTGCTGGCGCACCTTCTCGGAGTAAAACGCGTCGGCAAGCTTGACCTGCAGGCCGTGAACCGCGTCCTCGCCCATGTCGTATAATTCCTGCGCGCCTTCCAGCGAGGCGGCGACGATCATGGAGTTGTATTCGCCAAAGCCGACATCGAAAATGCCGCGCACAGTGAATTCGCTGGCCATCACGGCGACCTCCTCCTCGGTGCCGCGCAGGCGCTCCATTTTCTCCAGACTGCCCGGCGAATAGATCGCCACGCGGTCGCCCACCCGCAGGCGCATGCCCCGGGCAAATTCGCTGCCGATGAGGAGTCCCCTGCCCTCCACGTCAAATTCGCCCGCGACAATGCTCTCGGGCAGCACGCTCACATCGCCCTCGTGGTCCGGGTCAATGCCCAGCAGCACCGGCGCGAGCACCTTGGGGCTGACGCCCTCGGGCGGCTGCGTTTTCACGAGCACCTGGCCCCGCACAAACGGCGAGACGCCCCGGACGAGCGCGTTGGAGGCGACGAGTTGGCGGATTTCGCGGAAGTTCTCCAACGGCGCCTGTTCTCCCTGCAAATCGTCGGTTTGAAAGACCTTCATGTGCGCGTTGAACCCAAGGATGCGGGCCTTCCATTCGCGGTCGAACCCGCTCATGACGCTGATGACGACAATCAGCACCGCGACCCCGAGCATCACGCCGAGAATGGAGATGATGGTGATGACCGAGACAAAGGTCCGCCGCGGCCGCAGGTAACGCAGCGCGAGAAAGGCTTCAAACGGCAGTTTTGTCATCGCGCGAGAAGCTAGACGCCGCGCCGCGAAAGTTCAAGAAGGGAGCCGGAGAGTGTGTGATTCAAAGTGGCGGCCAACCGAGGT
>CALJZV010000165.1 GCA_937983475.1 uncultured Verrucomicrobiales bacterium | reverse complement strand
ATTGCACAATCCGAAGGGAATTGACGGGTGGGAACTGGAAAAACACCTCGCCAAGGAACGGACAGTGATGGGCTTTCCCGGCGCCGACTCCATCACCAACGAGCAACTGTTGGTCCTGCCCTGCGACATCCTGGTGCCGGCGGCGTTGGAGCGCCAGATTACGGAGGTCAACGCCGGGCAAATCCAGTGCCGAATCCTGGCCGAAGCCGCGAACGGCCCGACCACGCCCGAGGCGGATGAGATTCTCAAACAGCGCCCTGAAATCTTCATCATCCCCGACATCCTATGCAATGCCGGCGGCGTCGTGGCCTCCTACTTCGAATGGGTGCAGGATTTGCAGAGCTTCTTCTGGAGCGAGACGGAAGTGATCGACAAACTTTTCCGCATTCTGGAACAGGC
Organism: uncultured Verrucomicrobiales bacterium; assembly: GCA_937983475.1. GTDB lineage: Bacteria > Verrucomicrobiota > Verrucomicrobiia > Limisphaerales > JACDHS01 > CALJZV01. Next base: position 5,853 of record CALJZV010000165.1, on the reverse strand, counting down.
CTTCACGCAGACGCTGACGTTGAGCCGCAAGCAGAAAATCCCCATGCGGATGGCGGCCTTGAGCCTCGGGGTCAAGCGGGTGCTCGAAGCCAAGCAACTTCGCGGACTGTTTCCCTGAGCCGGCAGGAATTATTCTTGGTCTGCCCGGCCCCAGGTGGTTTAACTTGCCCCATGGAACTTGCGGAAAATTTAAAACACGTACAGGAACGCATTGCCGCGGCTTGTTCCAAGGCCGGTCGCGCGCCCGGGGACGTTCAACTGCTGGCCGTCACCAAGGGGCACCCGCCGGAGACCGTGCAGGCTGCCGCCGACGCGGGCCTGGTGTTGTTTGGAGAAAATAAAGTGCAGGAGGCCAAGGCCAAGATTCCGCTTTGCTCGGGACGGTTGCGCTGGCAGATGATCGGCCACCTACAGACCAACAAATGCCGGGACGCCGTGCAGTTGTTTGAAATGATCCAGAGCGTGGACAGCCTGCATCTCGCCGAGGAACTCCACAAATGGTGCGACAAGTCGGCCAAAACCATGCCCATCCTGCTGGAGGTCAATGTCGCGGGAGAATCGAGCAAGTTTGGCTACAACCCCGACGCGCTGCTGGCGGAGCTGGAACAAATCAATGCTCTTCAAAAACTGGAGATCCATGGTCTCATGACCGTGGCCCCCTGGTCGCCCGAGCCGGAAAAAGTGCGTCCGGTCTTCCGGCGTTTGCGGGAATTAAAACTGCGCTGTGAGAAAATTCTGGGCGTCCCCCTGCCCCACTTGAGCATGGGAATGAGCGGCGATTTTGAAGTGGCCATTGAGGAAGGCGCCACAATTGTTCGCCTGGGCACTGTGTTGTTTGGAGAGCGGTCTTATAAAAAACTGAAGCAGGTTTCCACGGAGGCATGATTGATTTTGCCCCGGAGATTTGCCATTTCTCTAGTTGGCTATGGATTTGACGATTGAAGATTTCAAGCACGAGATTGCCCACGCGCTCAAGACGTATGACAAATACATCGTCTGCCTGGACAAGACTCCTGAGGATTGCGAGGCGTCCCTGGCGCGGTTGATGGAAAAAGCCATCAACGCCTACGCCAACCGCGGCGCCAACCTGAGCCACGGCATCGCCCTGGACAAGCAGGTCACCATCATCACTCGCCAGAGCGACGAGGACAAACCGCTGTGCGGCATTTACTTCAACCTGCACTCGCCCTACCGGAAGGCCGCCCCCGCCGAGAAAAAAAAATAAACCGGCAAGGCGCGTCCAAGGGCTGAGGTGTCGGAAGGATTTGCGTTTGAATGTTTGAAGGAAGTCCGCTTGCATGAGACCGCACCAGTTCATTTTCCCATGAGAACATTCCTGTTTTTATTTTTCTGTGCGGCCGCACTGGCGGCGCGCGGCGATGACCGGGCTCAACTTCAAAAACCCAACGTCCTGCTGATCCTGGCCGATGATCTCGGCTGGTCGGATTTGGGCTCTTACGGTGGCGAAATCCAGACGCCCCACCTGGACGCCCTGGCCAAGAAGGGACTGCGCTTCACGCAGTTTTACAATTCAACCCGCTGCTGCCCCTCGCGCGCCTCACTGCTTACCGGCCTGCATCCGCATCAGGCAGGCGTGCCCGACATGCAAGGGCCGCTGAACGACAAATGCGTCACGATTCCCGAGGTGCTCAGGCCGGCAGGCTACCGCTGCTACATGGTCGGCAAGTGGCACCTGGGCCGCAAAGTGCATCCGGTGGCGCGCGGCTTTGATGAATTCTACGGGATGCTTGGCGGCTTCAATACATTTTGGGAGGAACACCCGCACTACACCCGCATTCCGGAAAACCGTCCCAAAAGAGCCTACGCGCCGGGGCAATTCCACGCCACTGACGCTTTTGCCGATTACTCGGTCGATTTCATCCGCGAGGCCCAGCAGGCCAACAAGCCGTGGTTTCTTTACCTGGCATTCAACGCCCCGCATTTCCCGCTGCACGCCCACGAGGAGGACATTCAAAAATATGAAAGCCTTTATGCGCAGGGCTGGGACAGGATTCGCGAGCAACGGTTGAAGCGCCAGAAGCAACTCGGGCTTGTGCCAAAGAATTTCAAGCTCCCGCCGCGAAGCAACATTCCACAAAACAAGTTCAATGTGGAAACCGGCTGGGCCGGAAAGGACAACCCCGCATGGGATTCGTTGCCCGAAGACCGCCGCAGGGACCTGGCGCGGCGCATGGCCGTTTACGCCGCGATGGTGGACCGCATGGACCAGGCCATCGGCCGCGTGCTGGATCATTTGAAACAAACCGGCCACTTCGACAACACATTGGTCATGTTCCTGAGCGACAACGGCGCGTGCGCGGAATGGGATCCTTATGGATTCGATGTCAGCTCCAGCGCGACGAATATCCTGCATCGTGGAGACGACTTGAAGAAGATGGGCGGACCTGACAGCTACATCAGTTACGGCAGCGCCTGGGCCAACGCCTGCAACACACCGTGGAATCTTTACAAGCACTACGGCCATGAGGGCGGCATCGCCACGCCGTTCATCGCGCATTGGCCCGCGGGCCTCAAACGCCAGGGCGAGATGGACGCCCGACTGTCTTATTTGACTGACGTCATGGCGACCTGTGTGGCCCTGTGCGGAGCAAATTATCCCAAAGAACACGCAGACAATAGCATCCTGCCATTGGAAGGCGTCAGCCTGGTTCCCGCGTTCCAAGGCCAGCGCGCCGAACCGCGCGCCATCTTCATGGAGCACGAGGGCAATCGCGCCATTCGCGACGGCAAGTGGAAGCTCGTCATGCTTCACGGCAAGCCGTGGGAGCTGTACGACATGGAAAAGGACCGCGCCGAGCAAACCAACCTCGCGGCGAAGCATCCGGACAAAGCGCGGGGCCTCGCGGAAAAATGGGACGCCTGGGCGAAGCGCGCGAATGTCATTGCGAAGGAGAACGCGTCCGGAAACGGACGGTGAATGACTTCGGTTTGCGTTCCGGGAATTTCTCGCCAAATTAATCCCTGACGAAGCGACAGCACTGGTCCCAATTCCGGGTGTGAGATCATTGTCCCGGGGCGTCAGGACTTGCCTAAGGCACCAATCCCGCTTGCGGGAGCGCCAATCTCCTTGTGCGCCGCTTCGTCATTTTTGTTTTAAATGGGTTCATTTTCTCACCAAGCATGCGGACGTGAAACCTTCCGTCAACGGCTTGCGTCTGTCGCGGCAGCGCTTTTACACTAAACGCCCATCTTTTAATAAAATGAACCGCACCGTTGCCCGCATCCTGATGACAGTTTTTTGCTTTCTAGCCTGCGTTCTGACGTACGCATCTCAAAGTGTGGCCGCCGAGAAACCGGACATTGTATTCATCATGTCCGATGACCAGGGAGCTTACGACGTAAGCTGGCGCGATCCAGAAATCAAGACGCCCAATCTCGATAAGCTCGCCCTGGCCGGCGCGCGTTTGGAGCAGTTTTACGTCCTGCCGGTCTGCTCGCCGACCCGCGCGGCGCTGATGTCAGGCCGTTATCCGATGCGGTACGGGCTACAGGTTGCCGTCATTCGCCCCTGGGCCAATTACGGTTTGCCCCTTGAGGAGCGCATGCTGCCCGATGCGTTGCGCGAAGCCGGCTACACCACCGCGATTTGTGGCAAATGGCATCTAGGCAGTTTCGACAAGGCGTATTGGCCCAATGCGCGGGGATTCGATCACGCCTATGGGCACCTGCTCGGAGCCATTGATTATTTTGACCACACCCGGGACGGCCAAAAGGACTGGTATCGCAACGGAGAGTCTCTCCATGAGGAAGGCTACGCCACGGACTTGATTGCCAACGAAGCGGTCCGGGTCATCCGCAATCAGCCCAAGGACAAGCCGATCTTCCTTTACGTGCCATTCAACGCGGTGCATACGCCGATGCAGGTTCCCGAAAAATACATGGAACCTTATGCCCACTTGCAGGGACAACGCCGCATTAACGCCGGCATGGTCGCGGCCATGGATGAGGCGATCGGCAAAATTGTCGCCGCCGTGGACGAACGAGGCCGCCGCAAAAACACACTGTTTATTTTCTCCAGCGACAATGGCGGCCATGCGCCCGGCAAGGTGACCAACAACGGGCCGTTCCGCGCCGGGAAACACACGCTCTACGAAGGCGGCGTTCGCGTGGTGGCCTTTGCCACATGGGAAAAGCGCATCAAACCGGGCACGGTCATAAAGGAGCCGCTCCACATGGTGGACTGGTATCCGACGTTGCTGAATATCGCCGGGACCTCGCTCAAGCAAAAACTGCCGCTCGATGGCCTCGACATCCTTCCCTGCCTGACGCAGGGCAAACCATCGCCGCATAAGGAAATTCTCCTGAACACCTCGCCATCCTCCGGCGCGATTCGTGTGGGTGACTGGAAATTGGTGCTGAATGGGGACTCTCCCGATAAACCGGACGACTCCGATGGCCCAGTGCAAAATGAAAAAAGAAAGGGAAAAGCAAAACGTGTGGCATCCACGGACATGAAAGTCGAACTGTTCAACCTGGCAGAAGATCCGTATGAAAAGAAAAATCTCGCCTCCGAAAAACCGGAGAAATTAAAAGAACTTCGCCGCCACTATGACGCTTTGGCCAGGCAGGCTGTCACTCCATTGAATCTGACCCCTTAATTACTCATCACATGAAAGAAGCCACTGAAGTTACCAACCTCAAATCCCGCCAATGTCTTTTGCAGTTGCGGCGGTTTATTTTCCTCTGGGCGATGGTCCTTGCAAGCGCGGTCTGCATTGGGACGCCACGGCCCAACATCATCCTGATCATGTCTGATGACATGGGCTTTTCGGATTTGAGTTGCTACGGAGGCGAGATTCAAACGCCCAACCTCGATGCGCTGGCCAAAAACGGCGTTCGATTCACGCAGTTTTACAACACGGCACGGTGCTGTCCAACCCGCGCCTCGCTACTGACGGGGCTTTATCCTCATCAGGCTGGAGTCGGCCACATGGTCACCACCGATCGCGGTTTGCCCGGTTATCGCGGCAACCTGAACCGGCAATCGGTGACCATCGCCGAAGTGCTTCGAGCGGGCGGTTACCGGACTTACATGACGGGCAAATGGCATCTCACCCGGTTCGAGGGTCCCAACGACGACAAATCCAACTGGCCGGTGCAGCGCGGTTTTGAAAAATTTTACGGCACCATCAAAGGAGGCGGCAGCTTCTACGACCCGACCTCGCTGTGCCGCCAGAATCGGTTCATCACGCCGGAAAACGACCCAGAGTACAAACCTGAAACCTATTATTACACCGACGCCATCAGCGACAACGCCGTCCGCTATTTGCAAGAGCACAAGGAGGAGTCTCCTGAAAAGCCATTTTTTCTCTACGTCGCCTACACGGCAGCGCATTGGCCGATGCATGCGCTGGAAAAGGACATTGCCAAGTATAAGGGCAAGTTCGATGGAGGCTACGGACCGATTCGCGCAGCGCGCCTGGAACGGCTGAAGCAACTCGGATTGATTGACCCGAAATGGAGCGTTCCCCCGCAGGCCGGCGACTGGAACACGGTGGAAGACAAGGCGTGGGAGGCGCGTTGCATGGAGGTTTACGCGGCTATGGTGGACAACATGGACCAGGGAATCGGACGCATCGTTTCGCAACTCAAGGAAAACGGCCAGTTCGACAACACGGTTATATTTTATTTACAGGACAACGGCGCCTGCGCCGAAACCATGGGACGCGTTCAGCGCACCAGCACGCCTCCCGAAAATTTAAAGCCGTTTGGACCCAATGACCTCCAGCCTCAGGTCTGGCCACCCATGCAAACGCGCGACGGACGCTGGGTGAAAACCGGCCCCGGCGTGATGCCCGGCCCGGCTGACACCTACATCGGCTATGGCGAAGC
>CALJZV010000164.1 GCA_937983475.1 uncultured Verrucomicrobiales bacterium | reverse complement strand
TACACCGGGTCGTTCAAGAGCGTCAGCGCCTGCAGCGGTGTGTTGGAGCGCGAGCGTTTGATGATGCAGGCGTTGCGCGCGGTGGCGTCGAAGTTGATGAAGCTGGGATAAGGCGAGGTGCGCTTGAGCACCACGTAAAGGCCGCGCCGGTAGCGGTCTTCGCCCTCGCTGATCACATAGGTGATTGCTTCGCCGCCCACTTTGCTTTCCCACAGGCCGGGCGGTTGGTAGGGCCGCACCGATGGCCCGCCCTGTTTGAGGCTCAGCAGCCCCGCCGCCGCCAACGCATTGTCGCGGATCATTTCGGCGTCCATGCGGAAGCGCGGCCCGCGCGCGTAAAGCTTGTTCTGGTCATCCTTTTCAAAAAGTTGCGGGGTGATGCGGGACGATTGCCGGTAGGTGGCGCTCATCACCAAGAGCTTGTGCATGGCCTTCATGGACCAGCCGCGCTCCATGAACTCCACCGCCAGCCAGTCGAGCAGCTCGGGATGGGTCGGCAACTCACCCTTGATGCCGAAGTCCTCTGGGGTGGTGACCAGCCCCTGGCCGAACAGCTCCGCCCACCAGCGGTTGACGGTGACGCGGGCAACCAGGGGGTTGTTCCGGTCAACCAGCCAGCGTGCCAACGTGAGGCGGTTGGGCGGCCCGTCAGGCAGCGTGTGAAGCACCGCCGGGACGCCCGGCTGAACCGGTTCGCCCGTCTCCATGAAATTGCCCCTCACAAACAGCGCCGACATCCGGGGCTGATCGAGTTCCTGCATCACCAAAGTTTGCGGCGGCTTGAGATTCTTCAGCTCGTTGGCCAGTTGGGCGCGGCGTGTTTTTAATTTCTCATAAGCGGGGTCCTGTAGACGGTGATATTCAGTCAGGCGCCTTTTTTGCGCTGCGGTGCGCTTGTCGGTGTCGGTTCGCAGGATTTGAACAATGTCCGAGGGCAGCGAATCCGCTCCGGCCTTGCCGGTGATGGCCGAGAGACGAAAGCGCCCGATCGTGCGGCGAAAGCCGTTGCTCTGCTCCAGGACAAAAACCAGCCGGGTGCCCCCGGTGAATCCAACCGGCGCGGCGGTTTCAAACACCGCCCAATGATCCTTGAAGAATTCCGGCTTGATGGCCCAGCCGGTCTGCGGGTTTCCGTCAATGGCGTTGGCAACGGAGAACCTCACCTGCGAATGGCTGGCCTTGGCATTGCTCAACTTAACGAAGGCGGCCGCGTCACCGTTCAGTGGCGATGCCGTCACAGAAAACTCGTTCAGGACGAAATTGGGCGCCTTGGGGTCGCCGCGCCCGGGTCCCCCGGCGGGCAGCGACGGGTCGGTGAGCACCTCAAGCTTGAAGGCGCTGATGTTGGCGAGGCTGGTGTTCACCGTGACGGTGTAGGTGTCCTTAAGCGGCACGGGGCCGTTGTCACCATGGCTAAGCAACAGTGATTTGTCCTCCAGCACCGTGTGAAAGGAGTCCCCGGTCGAATCAAAGTCAGACACCTCCAGCACATGGGCCTGGCCGCGGGTGATGGCCATGGACAACGCGGCTTTCTCCCACTCCGCCTGAAGTTGGGCCAGACGATTGGTCAACGCTGCCATTTCGTCTTCAACAGCTTTTATATTTTCCTCAAGGCTGCGGCGTTGGTTGTCGGTGTCGGTGTCTGGCAGCGGCATGTAGGGCCCGGTGAATTTCAGCGTCGCCATCGCCCTGGCGGTGGAGAAATCGGTTTCCTGCGGTGTGTTGTTAAAGAAGGCGAACAGTTGGTAGTACTCCTTCTGCGAAAAGGGATCGTACTTGTGGTTGTGGCACTGCGCGCACTCCAGCGTGGAACCGAGCCAGACCGATCCCAGGGTGTTGACGCGGTCGAAAACCTGAAGGGTGCGGGTTTCCTCCTGGTCGGAACCGGCCTCGACATTGGTCGGCACGCAGCGGTTGAAGCCGGTGGCGATTTTCTGGTCGAGCGTGGCGTTTGGCAGCAGGTCACCTGCGATTTGCTCAATGGTAAATTGATCGAAGGGAATGTCGGCGTTCAACGCGCGAACCACCCAGTCGCGGTAAGGCCAGAGGTCAAACAGGTCGTCCCGCTGATAGCCGAGCGAATCGGCATAGCGCGCCGCATCCAGCCAGGGACGCGCCCAGCGTTCGCCGTATTGGGGAGAGGCCAGCAAACGATCCACGAAATTTTCATAGGCGCGCGGCGATTTGTCGGCCAGAAACGCCGCGACATCCTTGGGCGAGGGCGGCAGGCCGGTCAGGTCCAGGAATACCCGTCGCAATAACTGCGCGCGGTCGGCTTCGGGGCTCGGCTTCAGCTTTTCCTTCTCCAGTTTGGCGAGGATGAACCGGTCAATTTCGTTGATGGCCCACTTGCGGTTCTTGACCTTGGGCAGCGCGGGACGCTCGGGTTTGACGTAGGCCCAGTGCTTGGCAAGCTGCGCGTTTTCAGGCCACGGCGCTCCCTGGTTGATCCAGTCGCGAATGAGGTCGGCCTGCGCCTTGGAGAGCGGCTCGCCCCGGCTGGGCATGATGTCCTCGTGGCCCTTGGGCAGCGTGACGCGGCGGTAGAGTTCGCTCTGGGCGGCCTTGCCGGAAACCACCGCCGGCCCGCTGCTGCCGCCCTTGAAGAACGCGTCTCGCAGGTCCAGGCGTAATTTTCCTTTCTGCAACTCCTCGCCGTGGCACTCGTAGCAGTGACGGGCAAAAATCGGCTGGATGTCCCGGGAAAAATCCACGGCTGCGCCTGCGGCTTGCAGTGAAATAAACACCGCCACAACCGGCGTGAGAACCATTCGTCTGGCGGAACGAAAACCCGCCAGGCGCAAACTGAGACGGAGCATTTTCATGAATACTGACTGGGCGCGGAAAACTCTAATCGAAGGCACATAAAAGCTGAAGGGAATATTCCAGTTAATGATACTCGCGTGAAGCGCGCCATCTTATGAGAAAATGAACCGCATTCACGCGGGCCGCGCCATCCGCGCATCCCCTAATTGTTTTTGAGGTTCTCAAGTCTGCCGCAGGTGCTAGAGTCGCCGGGCAATGATTCTGACGCACGCGGAGCTGGAAAGCCTGGTTCACGTTCAACACCGTTCCCCGCACACCCTGCTGGGCATGCACCCGCTGGGCGACGGCTCGGGCGTGGTGGCCCGCGCGTTTCTGCCGCACGCCGCGCAGGTCGAGATCGTCCCTGTTCATGAGAAAAAGAAACCGCGCCTCAAGCTGGAGCGCATCCATGAGGCGGGCGTGTTTGAGGGCGTCACCCGAGAAAGCCAGTCGGTTTACGCCTACGACCTGGTGGTGACCGATCATCAGGGCAACCGCACGCAGGCGCGCGATCCGTTTTCGTTCCTGCCGACGCTCGGCGAGACCGACCTGTATCTTTTCGGCCAGGGCAACGAGCACCGCATTTACGAGAAACTCGGTGCGCATCTCCGGCAGATTGACGGCGTGTGGGGAACCAGTTTCGCGGTCTGGGCGCCCAACGCCCAGCGCGTCAGCGTCGTGGGCGAGTTCAACCAGTGGGATGGCCGCCGCCATCCGATGCGCCTGTTGGGAGCCAGCGGCGTCTGGGAGATTTTCATCCCTGGCGTCGGCGAAGGCACACTCTACAAATACGAGATCAAGAACATTTACGGCACGGACGTTCTCAAGACCGATCCTTATGGCGCGTTTTTTGAACTCGCGCCCAAGAACGCCTCCATCGTCTGGAACACCTCCAAATTCAAATGGTCCGATGAAGCGTGGATGAAACAGCGGCGCGCCCAGGACCCTCTTCGCAGCCCGATGAGCATTTACGAGGTGCATCTCGGCTCGTGGCAGAAGAAAAACTGGTACGAATCGCTCAATTACCGCGAGCTGGCCGCGCCGCTGGTGGAATACGTCCGGAGGATGGGCTTCACGCACGTGGAGTTTCTGCCCGTCTCCGAGCATGCCTACTATCCCTCGTGGGGCTATCAGGTGACCGGTTTTTATTCGCCCACAAGCCGCTTCGGCACGCCCGATGACTTTCAATTTCTCGTCAATGCGCTGCACGAGGCGGGAATCGGCGTGCTGATTGACTGGGTTCCGGCGCATTTTCCGCGCGATGAATGGGCGCTGGCGCACTTTGACGGCACCGCGCTCTACGAGCACGAGGACCCGCGCAAGGGCGCGCACCAGGACTGGGGCACGCTTATATTTAACTACGGGCGGCACGAGGTGAAAAACTTCCTCACCGCCAACGCGCTCTTCTGGTGCGACCGCTATCACATTGACGGCCTGCGCGTGGACGCCGTCGCCTCCATGCTTTATCTCGACTACTCGCGCAAGCACGGCGAATGGGTTCCCAACCAGTACGGCGGCAATGAAAACATCGAGGCCATCGAGTTCCTGCGCCACTTCAACCACGTGGTCCACACCGAGCATCCCGGCGTGGTGACCATCGCCGAGGAATCCACCGCCTGGGCGCAGGTGACGCGTCCGCCCTACATCGGCGGGCTGGGCTTTTCGTTCAAGTGGAACATGGGCTGGATGCACGACACGCTGCGTTACTTCAGCCGCGATTCCATTTTCCGCAAATTCCACCAGAACGACCTGACCTTCGCGATGCTCTACCATTATCACGAGAACTTCATCCTGCCGCTGTCGCATGATGAAATCGTGCATGGCAAAGGCTCGCTCATCGGCAAGATGCCCGGCGACGACTGGCAGAAGTTCGCCAACCTGCGCGCGCTGCTGGCCTACCAGTGGCTTTTTCCCGGCAAGCAGCTTCTGATGATGGGCGGCGAGCTTGGCCAGCGCGCCGAGTGGAACGAAAACCGCGAGCTGGACTGGTGGCTGCTGGACGCCGGCCCCTTCCATCGCGGCCTGCAACGGTTCGTCGAGGACCTGAACCGACTCTACCGCGAGGAGCCCGCCCTTTGGGAGGCCGATTACGACACGCGGGGCTTTTACTGGGTGGACTGCACCGACGCCGACAACAGCGTGCTTTCATTTGTCCGGCAGAACCAGGATTGCTCCCGGCGCGTCGCGGTGGTGATGAACCTTACGCCGGTGCCGCGCTACAACTACCGCATCGGCTTGCCCAACGCCGGCTTCTGGAAGGAAGTGCTCAACACCGACGCCGACCTCTACGGCGGGGGCAACGTGGGCAACTTCGGCGGCGTGCAGGCGCAGCAGGATTACGCCTGGCACAACCAGCCGCATTCGGCCGAATTGAACCTCCCGCCGCTCGGCGTCGTGGCCATCCGGGCGGAATCGCTTTAAACGATTTTCCCGCAACTGCCGCTACGGTGAACAACATCTTCGACCATCAATGGCCCATCCGCTGGGCCTGTGCGCCTGGAATCATGAATGAAGGAACTTGCTCCATTGGCCAGCTCTGACCCGTTTTCACTCGTTGCCAAAAGCGAACGCTAAAGCCTGGATTCGGGAACGACGGTGGCCGCACAAATGGACGGCGAATTCAGAATGCGTTGCTATCTTACGTAGCAATGTTAAGGCCTTTTCAAGCGGTAAAATCGTATGTTTCCGGAAATTGGGTTCGTAAATACGTTCTGGCCTCCAGTCACGGACGGTTGGCCAGCGACGGAAGTCCAGCTTGTTGGCGGCAGATTGGTCGCATACTCCAGAACAAAACCCATAGTGTTAGTCGGCCAGTAGAAAACCAGGTTGGTGCTCTGGCGTGCTGAACCAAGAATTGGGGCGACGGTGGAAAACATTGTGGCGGAGGAATATTGGCTCCACGCGCCGCGACTGTCCTTGTACCGAACTTTCCAATCGTATGCCGTGCCAAATTGGAGGATGCCAGCGGGGGGCACCAAAGTCGTTTTATTCAAAGTGTCTTCGCCAGTGTCTAACGACACAGAGTTTGCAGTAATGTTGCTGATGACCCATTGACTGGCGGCATGTGTGTCAGCCTCTAGGTCGCTGAATGTACTGGCCTGTAAACTCAATATGGTTGATTGGTTCTGGGCGTTTGCGGTGGGGGAAATATTGGTGGGCGTGCTTGGAGGTGTGTTCGGAACTGTATAGGTGACCGAAACTGACGCTATTATGGAGTAGTTGTTCGCGCCATCCAGACTGCGAGCCTCAATTTGATTGCTGCCGGGGTTGAGGGAGGCCGAAGCACTCCAACTGGTTATGCCACTCGCAGATATCCAGCTTCCGCCGTTAACACGGACTTCCACTAATGAAACGCCGCTACTTGGACTGCCAGGATCTGCTGCCGTACCGGTTACTGAGATGGTGGCTGTACTGAAGATTTGGTTTGCGGTGGGGCTGGAAATTGAAACGGTTGGGATAGTGTTATCCACCGGAGAGGATTTTGTCACCTGAAGGGTGATGTTGCCCGGATATGGATTTTCGTCTGTGTCATTGGACTGAACGACAAGATAGTGGGCAGTGGTGCCGGTGGGAGCCTGTTCGAAATCGACGGAGACAAACACGTCCTGATACTCCCCAGGGCCAACTTCAAATGGACCCGAAGGAGCGAATGTAATCCATGATGCCGCGTTTTGGAGCGCGATTGAACCGACGATGAGCACTCCAGTGCCGTCGTTGAAAATGCGGAAAGTCTTACCTGACGTGGGAATGCTTTCGATGGCACGTGCGAGATTTACTCGCGGTTTCGTGATGGCAACTTTGGTGTCCGTGATGTTGTCACCGTTCGCAATGAGGCGTGCTTTGATTTCCTGAGGTGAAAGATATGATCCCGTCCGTTGCTTGGCCGCGTGCTGAAGCGCAGCAACTGCGCCTGCGGCGTATGGGCAGGCAGCAGACGTTCCTCCAAATCCGCCAAATGAATCTGTATAGTCACCGATCGAGTATCCTGATTGTCCCACGATATCCAGCGTGTAAGCCGCATGGCTTGGTGCCAAAACACCCAGAAAACTGGCGGTGTTCGAATATGATGTAACTTTGTCCGCGGCGCTACTTTCAGACATGCCATAACCGGTAGTGCATCCGGCGTTAGGCGCTTTAAGTGCGCAAGAAGCCGAGTTAATGCAAGTTGACATCGTGCCAAATGCAGCATCGTAAACGGCACCAACGGATATGACGCTGGACAGGCAAGCCGGGGCGCTAATCGCGTCACAGAACCCGTCATTACCGGACGCAGCCAGCACAGTAATTCCAGCAGCCACAGCGTTGTTTGCCGCCTGAGCCAATGCTGGGAATATTGCGTCGGCCAATGCAGAGTAGCGACCTCCTCCGAAACTGGTGCTAATAACAAGTATTGGGTTATTGGGATCATCGTTGCGATGAGTCACGCACCAGTCCCAAGCCGCTGCGATTGCGTCATATGATGCGCCTCCGGTGGCATCGGAAATTTTAAGAGCATAAACTTTTGCGCTTGGCGATACGCCACCGATGTAATCCCCCACAGTTCCATTGCTTCCAGCCGCGATGCCGGCACAGGCTGTACCGTGTGCGTCTTGGTAAGGCATTGGGTTGGCATCGTTATCGCCAAAGTCATAGCCACCGATGACTTTGGTGTTGGGAAATCCTCCGCCACCTAGCCGTGGATGAGTGTAATCCACGCCGGTATCGCAGATAGCGATTGCAATGCCTGTTCCATTGTAGATAGAGCGATATTGGCTGGCTCCCATGAGCGGGATGCCTTGAGCAAGATGAGGTTGGAATACATCAACAGGCTCGATTGACTCAACGGCATGGATGGCCTGCAATGCTTTCAAGCCTTGGAGAGTAACGTCTGCGGAAAAGCCAGAAATATTATCAAATTGATGGCGAACATTTACATGATTTTTTTGCAACCCGCTCAATACAGCAGCGCGAGTTTTCCGGATTTCTGCCTGAAGCGGTAGCAGCGAGCGTTGCGAGGTGAAGTCAGTTTTTGCAATCAAAGCGGCTGGTCGCTGAAGATTGACAATAACACGGACCTTCCCGGCATTGTCGAAACGTGCTAACAGGTCCGAGGCACGAATCAGTTTGTCCGATGGAGCTTCAACCACGACTGCGAGTTCTCCCGTGCCCGCAATGTCGCGAGCTACAGATTCCGTCGAAGAGGCGAGGTTGCCTTCGTTTGAATTGAAAGCCAAGGTTGTTGGTTCGATTCGGATTTCAGGACTGCCACTGCTTATTGTGAAATTCGCGCCATTGGTGCCAGCGGCGAGAATGGTGCTGTCGGCCATCAGGGCGCGGACACGAATTCGAGCCTGACTGGTATTGAGAGAAGTGGGGATTTTCCAAGAAAATGTTCGTGCTGCCGGATTATAAATGCCGCTGGGAGTTAAATCATTGGCGGTACCCGCAACTGGCCATGTCACCCCACCGTCGGTGCTCAATGCCACTTTGTAGTATGCAATGTTGTTCGTGTAC
>CALJZV010000163.1 GCA_937983475.1 uncultured Verrucomicrobiales bacterium | reverse complement strand
TTCAGCTTGAACAAGCGCTTGGCGTTCTTCCAAAGAATCTTCTCCTTTGCGTCCGTTGACAGCCCCAAGCCATCCACAAACTGCAAATAGGTGCGCATGCGGCAGATCGGCCAATCGGTGCCGTAAAGCAGGTATTGGGGCTCGCCGGCGTAGAGAATCATTTCCTTGACCTGCTGGAGCATGAACTTTTTGAACTTGGAGGTGAAGTCACCCAGCACCAAGCCCGAGATGTCCGCATACACGTTCTTGTTCTTGTAAACGACCTCCATGCAATCGCGGATCCACGGGTTGCCGATGTGGCAGATGACAATCTTGAGTTCCGGATTATCCACCGCCACGTCGTCGATGTGAATCGGGTGGGAGTATCGCACCTTGCCGCTCGGCGTGTAAGTGTCGCCGCTGTGAATCATCACCGGCACGTCAAACTCCATCGCCAGATCGTAAATCACCTGGCACCGGCGGTCGTGCGGATAAAACGGCTCATAACCAGGGTAGAGTTTGAGCCCCACGATCAAACCGTCTCGGAGGAAATCGGCGATCTCTCGCAGGTCTCGTTCCTTGTAGTGCGTGTAACTGATTCCGGCGACAACGTGGATGTGATCGCGATCGCGTGTGGCCTCCACAACACGGGCTGTGGAAGGCCGATGTTCCGAAACCTTGTAAGAAGTGAGCACAAGAGCCTGATCCACCTTGTTCTGAATCATCGAATCCTCAAGTTGGTCGAGGCATTCCCGCACGGAAACAACCCGTTCCTCGTGGTAGTTGTTGAGATGGGTATGAACGTCAATAATCATGAAAACTCCTTTCAACGTCGCAGGCGCGACAACACAAATATTTTACCACATTTTCTGAGGTCCGACCTCCAAAAAACAGGGTTTGGGTTGCATGATTTCCGGTGGAGACCGACTTTTTTTAAGGAGGTAATTGTTTATGAGAACCGAACCACAGGCCGACCCATTAATTACCTGCGAACTGTGTGGCCGGTTTGGAGCTTTGGACATGGGGGGAAAACATGTCTGCGCCGATTGCTACGAAGATCGCGCCTCATGTTGCCTGGAGTTTGGCGGCGATGATTTGTGGCTGCCAGAACCACAAAGCGACACGACAACGAAGCCTTTTGGAACCGACAGTCAATTAAAACATCATGAGAAAAAGTAACTTGATGGCACTGGCACCCGGAACACAGACGCCGTAAAGTCAGGCATGTTCATCACAGGGCTGGGAACCGCGTTGCCGCCAAATTGCTATTCGCAATCCGAATGCTGGACGGCGCTGCAATCCTCCGGGTCATTTCAGAAACTGACCTCCCGATCTCAGGCCATTTTAAAAAAAGTGCTGCTGGGCAAGAATGGAATTGCAACGCGGCATCTCGCGATCAATCCCCTTCAAGAAGTGTTGGACGTTTCGCCCGACGCGCTGCACCGACGCTTTGCCACCCATGCGCCAGCACTGGCCACCCAGGCGGCCAGAAAGGCGCTTCATGCAGCAGGTAGTCGTGCTGCGGACATGGACGCCGTCATCGTCAGCACCTGCACCGGATATCTTTGCCCGGGGCTCACCAGCTATGTCAGCGAGCGGCTAGGGTTGCGCCCGGACGTGCTGGCGTTGGATTTGGTCGGACAAGGCTGCGGCGCGGCCCTGCCCAACCTTGCAACCGGCCATGCGTTGCTCGCTTCGGGACACTGCCGCAAGGCGCTGTCCATCTGCGTCGAAGTTTGCAGCGCCGCGTTTTACCTCGACGACGATCCTGGCGTCCTTATCAGCGCCTGCTTGTTTGGCGACGGCGCGGGCGCGGCGGTGCTGTCCCATGAGCCCCCGCAGAATGGCCGTTCTGTGCGGTGGAAACATTTCGCCACTGCGTTGTCCCCTGCCCGGCGCGATTTGCTCCGGTTTGAGCAGCGCGGCGGCCTGCTGCGCAACATTCTCACCGCGCAGGTTCCCGGCCTGGCCGCCGAACACGCCGGCAACACGCTGAAAACGGCCCTTCGAGCTCACGGAATCAAGAAGGAGGACATCGCCGCCTGGATTTTTCACGCCGGCGGACGCGATGTCCTGTTGGCATTGAAGGCGCGCCTGGAGCTTTCGGAAGCCGACCTGTGCTGGAGCGGCGGGATTCTGGAAACCTGCGGCAACCTCAGCAGTCCCTTTGTCTATTTTGTGCTTTATGCGGCCTTGAACGGCGGCGCGCCCGACGGCCTGTGGTGGATGGCGTCTTTTGGCGCGGGTTTCAGTTCCCATGGCGCATTGTTGTCGGTAAGCTGACGCCCGAGTTGCCGGTCAATAATGTTTTTATTTTGCCACCAGTAAAATGAAGCGTGTCGTAGAACCCGAATACATGGATGCCCTGCCGCCGGAGGACCCACGCGCCCAACGGGAACGGGCCGATTTGCGACGTGTCAATTTTTGGATGGGCAACGGGCGCATTCTCCGACACGCGCTGGAGCAATGGCCGCAGACGCCGCCCCGGCGCATTGTGGAACTGGGCTGCGGCGATGGCACCTTGATGCTGAACATTGTCCGCAAATGGAAATCCCGCCCTTCAGCCGCCGACATCGTTTTGGTGGACCAGCAAAATGTGGTCAGCGGCCAGACACTTGATGGATTTCGCGAACTGGGCTGGCGGCCTGAAGTTGTGGCCCAGGATGTTTTTGGCTATCTCGAAGAAATCGTTCCTTGCGACTGCATGGTCGCCAATTTATTTCTTCATCACTTTCAGGACGAGGAATTGGCTCGCCTCTTTGAACTTGCAGCGCGGCAGACTCGCTCGTTTATCGCCTGCGAGCCCCGGCGATTGCGCTACGCGCGGGCCGCGCGGCGTTCGCTGTGGCTCATTGGCTGTAGCCCGGTCACACGGCACGACGCGGAAATCAGCATCCGGGCCGGGTTCTGCAACACCGAACTGTCCTCCCTCTGGCCCCACGCAAGCGCCTGGCAGCTTCAAGAACACTCTGCCGGGCTGTTCAGCCATTGCTTTGTCGCCCGGAAAGTCTCTTGAACCTTTGGGAAAATGAATCACTTCAGGCCGGTCACCATAATAGGCGGCGGACTGGCGGGCCTGGCGCTGGGCATCGCGCTGCGCCAACGCCAGGTGCCTGTGACACTTCACGAGGCCGGGAGCTATCCTCGCCACCGGGTCTGCGGCGAATTCATCAGCGGCGATGGGTTGGCGATTCTCAAGCAACTGGGTTTGCGGAAAAAAATCCTTGAAGCTGGCGCCAGAATCGCCCGGAACGCTGCGTTTTATTTTTCTAATGGAAAAGTGCTTCAACGGCAGCTTCCGCGTCCGGCGCTTTGCCTGTCGCGCTACAAACTGGACGCGCTTATGGCCGAGGAGCTTGGCCGGATGGGAGGCACGTTGCACCTTAACAGCCGCCATCATGGCGACATGTCCTTTGAGGGGTTGGTTCGGGCCACCGGTCGCCGTGTTCAAATCCGGGCCGATGGATGGCGCTGGTTCGGGTTGAAAGCCCATGCCGGAAACGTCGAGCTTCAGGCCGACTTGGAGTTGCATTTCATTCCCAACGGCTATGTGGGCCTGTGCCGGCTGGACTTCGCCACCGTCAACGTGTGCGGCTTGTTCCGCACCCGCCAGTCACTCCCCACACTGGGCAGCCAATGGAAGAACGCGATTTCCGGCCCGGAGGATTCCACGCTTCGCTTGCGGCTGGCAACGGCACAATGGGATGAATCGTCCTTTTGCGCCGTGGCGGGCCTTTCCTTTGACCGCGCATGCCCGTCGCGCTCGCTCGATTGCGCCGTGGGGGATACGATGGCCGTTATTTCGCCATTGGCCGGCAACGGGATGTCCATGGCGATGGAATCCGCCAGTCTGGCCGCCGGGGAACTGGAGGCCTACAGTAAAGGGACATTAAATTGGAATTCAGCCTGTCAGCGACTTAACCGCCTGCGGAAAGCCACCTTTGACTCGCGGCTGTATCAAGCCTGGTGGCTGCAACGGGTGCTGATGACGCCCGGGGCTTCCGGGGCGTTTGCCGTATTGGCAAGGGGTTTCCCTCTCTGGCCGAGACTATTCTTCGGCACCCGTTAGCCCTGGCTCACTTTGGGACATTTTTGCATGAAATCAAAACATGCCAACCTGTTGACCCCTTGAAATAGGCTTAAAAATGAATGGCATGTTCAATGCTTTTGAACCTAAATTCACCTGTTTTTCGTGGTGGCGGACTTAACTCGCTGTACGGAGAACACCCGAACAACAAAACCCATAGAGCAAAATGATACCCAAAGGGCTCGTTGACACAGCCAAGCGCCGGCACCTTGCCGTTTGGATTGGAGCCTATGTCGCGACCCAGATTGCCGCGATGATGGTGCTTTTTTTCCGAGGGATTGACCTTTCTTTTACTCAGGATTCCCTCGGGGCGGCGATTTTGATTTCCATTCTGAGCGTTTGGGTGCTGATCGGTCTCTTCACTTACCTGAATCGTTACACCAAGCGGCGGTATTTCACGCTGTGGACTGTGGCCTGGCTGTTTTACGGATTGTGGCTCTCTTTGCATTACACCGAGCTTCGCATGCCGGAAAGCGACCTGATGACGATGTTCAAGCAATGGTGCGTAGGCGTGGCGGCGACCTTTATGCTGTGGGGCAGTTTTCGTTTCCTGGGAATGCGGATGCGGCAGACTTTGAACGGGCTTTTTTTGGGGTTTCTTTTGCTCTGGAGTTACATCGGGGTTTATCACTTTGATCACCGTGAAGACCGTTATTGGATTCAGGTTCCGATCTTCGGCCTGATTGGCATTGCCAGCGTCTTGACAGCTGTTTGTTTTTTCCGCTATCGCCGCCGCAAGCCGTTCATCGGGGCGGCCCTGCTTTCTTTGGGTTTCTTGCTTTGGGGAACCTTTTTTGGCGTTTATCCATTTTTCCAAGGGAGCATTGAACTGGCAGCCACGACCTTTTTTGTTTCAGCGGTGCTCCAACTATTCATTGCCGTCAGCATGATCATCCTGGTGCTGGAGGAGGTCAAACATGCCAATCAGACGGCTTTTGAGCAGATTCGGGCGCACAAAAGTGAAAAAGAGGCCCTGCAAACGCGCGTCGATTCAACTGAAGAACGCTACCGCAGTCTGTTTGACCAAGCCAGCGAAGCCATCGTGATCACGTCGGCGGGTGACTTCCGCATTCTGGAAATCAATGCGACCGCGCAACGGATGCTGGGAATCAGCCGCTCCGAGGCATGCAAGCACTTCCTGACCACTTTCTGCAGGGCCAGCCATTCCAACCTGATTCCCCCCAAGGGAGGGCACGAATGGTTTCACTGGGTTTGCCATCAACCCAGCTTGAATCTTGTAGGAAAAAACGGAACCGCCACGCAGGTCGAAGCCGATGCCGCTCCGGTGAATTTTGACGGCCAAGCAGCCTGCCAATTCTTTTTCCGCGAAGTCACCGACAGGAGCCGGATGGAACAGCAGTTGCGCCAGTCAGAGAAGCTTTCCGCTTTGGGCCAAATGATTTCAGGCGTGGCTCATGAGTTGAATAATCCCTTGGCGGTCATAAAGGGCTACCTGGAATTAATCCTCGCGCACCATGACCTCCCGGCGCAAACACGAACGGACCTCGAAAAAGTCGTCCAAGAAAGCAAGCGCGCCGCCAAACTGGTCGGCAATTTCCTGGCGTTTGCCCGGGAGCAACCCGCCCACCGGGAAATGATCAACCTAAACGACGTAGTGGAGCGGGTTACTGAACTGCGGAAATTCGAGCTCCGCAATGCCAATGTAAACCTGACTCTGGAATTGGCCTCAGCCCTTCCCCAGATCCATGCCGATCCCGACCAGCTTCAACAAATCATCAACAATCTGGTCACCAATTCCGTTCAGGCCATGGCCGCCCGACCGTCGCCTCATCTGCTGAAAATCACCACCGTGCACCTAAACCAATCCGTGACCGTCTGCATCGAGGACAATGGCCCGGGAGTGCCGCCGGGGCTGGAGCAGAAAATTTTCGAGCCGTTTTTTACCACCAAGCCCGTTGGCACGGGTACCGGATTGGGCCTTTCGATCGCCCACAGCATCATGGCCGAGCATCATGGCAAAATTGTTTACCAGCGTTCTTCGCTCGGAGGCGCCGCGTTCACCATGGAATTGCCTGTCATCACTGTTGCTCCGGCAGCCCAGGCCGATAGCCGGATGGAAACCAAATCCGGCTTGCGAGAGGTTTCGCCGGCGCAAATTCTGGTTCTGGACGATGAACAATCCATCGCCGAGCTGCTCTGCGAAATGCTGACCCTGCTTGGGCACCATCCCACGTTATGCCTGAATCCTCTCGCGGCCCTCGATCTCCTCAAAAAACAGGAATTTGACCTCATCATCTCCGACTTCCGCATGCCCGACATGAACGGCCAGGAGTTTCACCGCCGCATTCAACAACAGAACCCATCCCTGGCCAAACGCGTCATTTTCCTCACGGGTGACGTCGTGAACGAGGACACCCATGCATTTCTCAACAGCACCGGCAACGCGCATCTGGCCAAGCCTTTCCATCTGGCCGTGCTCGAACAGGCGGTAAAAAGCGCGCTTGTGGAATTTGAAGCCGCAACCACGCCCCCAACCGCCCGCTATTCGAGGCCTTGATGCTTTTTGCGGCCCCAAACCGGTGTTTCACCCGCATTTGGCTTGAATCACCATTACCCCGCGCCTAATTTGCACTGCTTTAAAACCAGTTTACGTCACCTATGCCGACATTGGACAAAGACTTGAAAACAGCCACCACACCTTCAGCGCCAAAAAACAGCGGCGCCATCTCTCCCGCTTGCGTGGTTTCCGAACTGGAAAAACACATTTTGGTGGACGGGTTCAAGATCGTCATTGACCTGGTGAAAAGTCGCGGCTCCCGCCTGGTGGACCTGCCAAGCGGACGCTCCCTGCTGGATCTTTACTCGTTTTACGCCTCCCAACCCATTGGCTACAACCACCCGCATTTTTCCAAGCCCGAAGTCGAGGCGGACCTGCTTGCTGCCGCCAAAATCAAGGTTGCCAATTCCGACATGTATTCGGTGCAATACGCGACCTTTGTGGAAACCTTCGCCCGCGTGGTCGGTCTCAAGCCTCTGGAACGCTACTTCTTCATCGAGGGCGGCGCCTCCGCCGTGGAAAACGCTCTCAAAGCGGCAATGGACTGGAAAGTCCGCAAAAACCTCGCCGCCGGCAAGGGCGAGCGCGGGACAGAAATCCTGCACTTCCAGCAGGCTTTCCACGGGCGCAGCGGCTACACCATGAGCCTCACCAACACCGACCCGCGCAAAATCGAATACTTCGCAAAATTTCCGTGGCCGCGTGTCACCAACCCGTTCATCAATTACGCGCTGCCCGAACCGCAACGCACCGAGGACGTCTCGGTGCGCGAAAAAAAAGCCGAGGCGGAAATCCGTGGAATCCTCGCCCACAAAAAAGACGACATTGCCGCCATCATCATCGAGCCGGTGCAGGGCGAAGGCGGCGACAACCATTTCCGCGGTGAATGGTTCCGCACGCTGCGGACCCTTTGCGACGAAAACGACATTCTTTTAATTTTTGATGAAGTGCAGACCGGGATGGGCATCACTGGAAAAAACTGGTGCTGCGAGCACTTCGGCGTGTTGCCTGACCTGATGACTTTTGGAAAAAAAGCGCAGGTCTGCGGCGTCATGGCTGGACCGCGCCTTGACGAGGTCAAGGACAACGTGTTCCGTCTGCCCAGCCGCATCAATTCCACCTTTGGCGGGAATTTCTGCGATTATGTCCGCTCCACCCATTACCTGCGCGTCATTGAGGAGGAACGCCTGGTGGAGAATGCCCGCGTCAAGGGCGATTACTTCCGGCAGGAGCTCGAGAAACTGGCCAAAAAATATCCCGTCATCACCGGCGTTCGAGGACGCGGCTTGTTGTTGGCCTTCACCCTGCCCAGCACCGAACTTCGCAACCGCTTCTGGACCGGCTCCTACGAACTGGGCCTGCTGGTGGTTCGCTGCGGCGAATGCTCCATCCGCCTGCGCCCTGTGCTGGACATCGATGAGGCCACAATTGACGAGGCCCTTCGCATCATGGACGGCGAGTGCAAACGGCTGGTGTCGTAAGAAATTAAACGCTTCAGTGGGGCGTTTATGGAACGACTGGATAAACTGAATCAAGCTTCCACCAAACGCTTCTGGTGGACGACGTTGGTTACAGCATTGGGAGGCGCGGTGGTTCCATTTGCCTGGGTGACACTTGCGCAACTCGATGCTGTCTCACCACAGGGAACCGGACTTCTGCTTCACAGCGCATTCCTTTCTATGGTTCTTCTGCTGCTGTGCCTGTTCATTTTTCTTGTGGGACTTGTGGCACTGTTCTTTCAGCCAACCCGTCGACTGGCCATGGCATGCCTGATGGGCGCTACAGGATACGTCATTGGTTTACTGATGGGGTTAAATATCAGCCATGACATTCGCATGAAGGCCTTTGAGCAACTGGCAGAGCGAAGCATGCCTTTGGTCACAGCCATTGAGAAATACCAAGGTGCGCACGGCTCGTTACCTGAATCCTTGAATTCTCTGGTTCCTCAATTCTTGCCTGAGGTGCCCGCAACAGGGATGGCAGCCTATCCCGAATATAATTATGCCAAGGGCGATGATGCCGCCCGCTTCGAAGGCAACCCATGGGTGCTTTGGGTTTTTTCGCCGTATGGCGGAATTAATTTTGACCAGTTTATTTATTTACCACTCCAAAACTATCCCGAGCACGGCTATGGAGGGGTTCTCCAGCGCATTGGCGACTGGGCCTACGTGCATGAATAGAAACTGAGTTGAGGTTTCGGCAAATTAAACCGCCATCAGCCTCGTAATCGAGTTCCACCAAACATCGTGCAGTTCGGTGAGCGAGGCGGAAAATTCTGCTCCCGCATTTTTCACGGTCAGTTTGTCGCCGCCGACGGTGCCCAGCTTGGTGGCGGAAACACCGAGGATTTTTACCCGTTCAATCACTTTCACAGCGTCGTTTGGCGACACAGAAATCACCACCCGCGATTGACTTTCGC